>CAZUGW010000087.1:0-10567 GCA_964620055.1 uncultured bacterium | reverse complement strand
TGCGTGAGGGCGGCGAAGATCTCGTCCAGGATCACCACGTCGTAGTCGCCCTCGGTCACCACGCGACGAGCGAAGACGATGCCCTCCTGGGCCTGGCTGCGGTCCTCCTCGGAGGGCGGGAGCAGCCACCACGGAGTGCCGGACGGCGCCTTGCTGGCGTCCCCCCAGCGCGGGGCGGCGAAGGCGTGCATCTCCAAGTCCGGCGAGAGGCGCTCGGCGGTCCGCCGCTCGCCCTTGTCCCGCTCGCTCTTCGCGAACTGGATGAAACAGACGCGCAGGTCGTGTCCCACCGCGCGCATCGCCAGCCCCAGGGCGGCCGTGGTCTTTCCCTTGCCGTCGCCGGTATAGACCTGAACCAGGCCCTCGCTAAGCGGCATCATCTTACCCTTCCGGCTCCTCTCGCAGGGCCGGCATGGTCCCGAGGTGACAGGTGTCGTTGAAGCTGGCGACGCGCATCACATCCGGGGTGCCGCGCAAGATGGTGATGGACCCGTTCTCGATCCAGGTCAGCCGCCACAGAGAAAGGGGGATACGCAGAATGTCGTAGACCGCGGACTTGACCGGCCCGCCGTGGGTCGAGACCACGACGGTCTGCCCGGGGTGGGTGCGCGCGATAGCGTGGATCGCGTCCATGATCCGCTCGCACATCTGCTGCTGGCTCTCGCCGGCGGGCGGGGCATTCTGCCGGTTCTCCTGCCAGGTGAGGAACCAGGTCCCCTGGGTGCGGGCGGCCTCGGCCAGCGTCTTGCCCTCCAGCACGCCGTAGTGGCGCTCGCGCAACTCCTCGCTCGCCATCACCTTGAGGCGATGCGGGGCCGCGATGAGGTTCGCCGTCTCCAGCGCGCGGCTCGAATCGCTGGAGTAGATCACGTTCACCTTCACCGTCGCCAGGCGCTCGGCGATCTGCTGGGCCTGCAGCTTGCCCTTCTCATTGAGGGGCGAGTTGCTGTGGCCCTGCACCCGGCCGTTCACGTTCCAGGTGGTCTCGCCGTGGCGGATCAGGATCAGCGTCGCGTCCTTGCTGTCGGCCGGAGCGCGCGCCCAGTGGTGCTGTGGCATCGTCATCAGAACGGTTCCTCCCCTCGCAACTATCCCAGGTCACCCGGTTCGAGCCAGGCCAACTGCGTTCCGTCCCGCCCGAGTTGAATCGCGCCGAGCCGGACCGCACAGACACGCGCCGCGTCCGTAAGCGGCGTGAATACCTCCATCTGCCGCGCGCGAAATTCCACGCGCTCCACAATCCCCAGCGCCAGGGTCTCCCCGCGTTCTCCCAACAGGCCCACGAGCAGGTTCTGCAAGAGCGCGATGTCCACCGCCCGCGTGGACGGGCCGTAGCTGTCCTTCAGCTCCTGCAATCCGGCCCGATCCGCCCCGCCGGCGGTAATGACGAAGAGCCCGTCCGACCCTCGCTCCGCGTGCCACACCTCGCAGCCGAGCACGCTCTCCGCGTGCGCCCGCAAGTGGCCGGGCAGGACCTCGCCCGTGGTCCAGGTCGTATTCTCCATCGGGAGGCGTTTCCAGTCAAGTCCGACCCCGCGGCCGCCGGTGAAGTAGGAGGCGAAGGATAGCTGACGGTTGGCGGCGCGCTGTTCGCGGCTGCGGGGACGCGCCTGGCGGGAGGCGGTCAGGCGCAGCACCTGCGGCCGCGTGCGACTGCGGTACGGCGCCAGCAAGTGCTCGACCTCGTCTTCAACCTGCACGGCGATCACTACGTCGGGGTCAAGGAGGCGAATCTTGTTGCCCTTCAACGCCCGCGCGATCGGCCCTGCCACCAGGCCGGTCGTGTCCACCAACACCGTCTCCGCGCCGGTGGCGCGGGCGGCCTGCACCATCGCCTGCGCGCTGGACACGAAGCCGAGGAGGTGGCCGACGGGGGAGGGAGTGCCGACGAAATCGAGCGCGTCGGGGTGCAACTCAGAGAACGAGGTGAACGGCCCCGGCACGCGCGCCATGCTCACGCACGTCGGCGGACCAATGCTGGACTGTCCCACATCCGAGTCCACAATCGCCACCGCGCGTCCCGCCTCCACCGCGGCGTTGGCGAGCACCGCGATGAGCGTGCTCTTCCCCGCGTCACTCGCCCCGAGCACCACCACCACGCCGCCCTCCCGCACCGCGTGCAGGGCGAGTTGCCAAGAGGGAGGGAGGTCCCACCGATCCGTCATCTCAGTCTCGCACCTCAGTCCGACCTCACCGCGGTCTCGCCTTCGGCCTCGCTCTCCGCGACAACCAGTCGCAGCAAGATCAACTCACGGCGGAGGTTGCGGCTGAAGGTAACCGTGATCATAGGCCGTGGATTCGGGGCCAGGGGGAGGAAGTCCTCGGAGGTTACGTCACAACGGGGCCGGCCTCACTTTGGCCTGGCGAGCCCAACAGAGGCTTAAGGCGTCGTTAACCCCACCTTCACCCGACGGCGTTAGTCTCGTAATCGCCATGAACTCTTCTGCGGGATTTCCGGCCCTCTACACGGCTGTGTCACACCTGCCGCCTATCGTAGGCGCCGGATCGCCGGGGGATCGCCCAGGCTCCGGGGGCTTGCAGTGGGAGCGGTTTCCGGTACAATGGGCGGGACGTTTACACTCCTGTGGGAGTGCAGACGGGAGAGCGAGGGCGGAGGCGGCCGTGGGGAGAGCAGAACCCGGCATTGCAGGCGTCACACCGCTGTACAGCAGTACTGTTAGGCTATATTATCATTCTCATGAAGGAGAAGTTGATGTCTCGGGAGCTCGGGCGGGTGGCGTGGGGGTTGGTGGTGCTGGGGGTTGCAGTCATACTTCTCTCGAGCGTGGCCTGGGGAGCCGGCGCGTATCTTCAGTCAGGGGACTGGCAGTATCAGGAGCTGGATCAGTTGGCGCGGGTGGGGCTGCTGGTCGGTCACCCCGCCGCCCCCCTGAGCACGTGGACCGACCGTCTCAGTCGCTATGAGGCGGCGTCGCTGACCCTCCGCGCCGTCGAGGGCGTGGGGAAGGCCTATGAGGCGCAGGGCGCGAAGCTCCGCGAGCTGGCCCAGGCCAACGATGCCACGCAGCCGGCCGCTCCGGCGGCGGGAGAGGTGACTCCGGCCTGCCCGTCGGTCCGCACCGAGGACCTGGTGCGTGTGGAGAAGCTCATCCAGGAGTTCCGCACCGAACTGGTGGGCATGGGCGAGAAGTTGACCGAGTTGCAGACCTCCCTGAAGCTCGTGGTCGGGATGGTGAAGGACCTCCAGAAGCAGGTGGACGACCTCGGCGCGGACCAGAAGCGGCACAAGCTGGGCGGTTACGTGCAGTTCCGCTTCGCCGGGGACCAGGCCGCGCAGGGCCACCACGACTTCTTCATTAAGGGCGCGCGCGTCACCCTGCAGGGACCGCTCGGCCCGAAGACGGCCTACGGGATCGAGATGCAGTTCGACTCCTCGCTTCCCACCACCGTCTCCGGCAACGGGCCGGGCAGCAAGGCCCAGCTTCGCACGGCGAAGCTGGACTACAAGTTCACGGACCTGGCGTTCTTCCGCACGGGGCAGATCGTGATCCCGTTCGGCTACGAATTGGAGGAGTCCACGCCGGACTTGTGGACCGGCGACCGCTCCCAGATGATGGATCAACTCTTCCCGGATCAGCGCGACCCGGGCGCGTTCTTGGAGTGGCGGAAAGCGCCCACTGCGCCGCAGTTGGACCTCGGCGTGTTCAACGGCCCCGGGATTGACCTCTACGACAACAACATGCGCGTGAATCCGATGGGCCGGATCAAGGTCGGCGTGCCTTTCGGCACCGCGGCGTTCTCCGCCTACAACGGGACGAATGGGACGGGCACCTCCGCTACCCCGCAGGATCGCTATGGCGTCGGCACAAAGCTCGCCTTCGGTCAGACGCTGTTCATGGGCGAGTGGATCAGAGGCAAGAACCTCGGAGCCGATGTCGAGGGCTACTATGCCCAGCTCGGGCGCCCGCTGCTGCAGAACCGGACGAACCTGCTCTTTGCCAAGTTCGACATGTACGATCAGAACCTGGACGCGCCCCAGCAGTTGTTCCGGCGCTGGAGCCTGGGTTACTACTACGAGTTCGACAAGTACTCGCGGCTGACGCTGGTCCGCGAGCTGCGCAACGTCCAGCCGGGCTACTCCTCGTACACGAAGTTCAACGGAGACGCCACCTACTTGCAGTTCCAGGAGAGGTTCTAGCCGCGCCGCGGGCGCGTTCACATACCGGCAGGGATCGGTCCTGAGGGCCGATCCTTGCATTCCCACTTTCGGTGTGGGTATAGTAAGCTGTCGCGAGACCGTAAGGGAGTGCCATGAGTCAGGCTACGGAGAAGGTTCCGCTGAGCGAGGAGGACCAGAAGCGTTATCATCGCCAGATGATGATCGGCGGCTGGGGCGAGGAAGGCCAGGAGAAGCTGAAGGCCGCCAAGGTGTTCGTGGCGGGCGCCGGAGGGCTGGGGTCGCCCGCCTCCATCTACCTCGCGGTGGCGGGGATTGGTCGGGTCACTATCTGCGATTTCGACAGCCCGGACCTGAGCAATCTGAACCGGCAGATCCTGCACAGCGACATCCGCATCGGCACGAACAAGGCCGTGTCCGGGCAGATCACGCTAAAGGAGATCAACCCGAGCATCGAGGTGGTCGGACTCTCCACGCGCATTGAGCCGGAGAATGTGGACGAGCTGGTGGGCGAGGCGGATATCATCGTGGACTGCATGGACAACTTCCCGACGCGCTACGTGCTGAATGAGTGCGCGTGGCGCAAGGGGATTCCGTTCGTGCATGGGAGTGTGTGGGGGCTGGAGGGCAAGATGACCTTCATTCACGGCCCGGAGACGCCGTGCTTGCAGTGCATCTTTCCGACCGCGCCGCCGCGGGCGCTGTTCCCCGTCCTGGGGGCGACGCCGGGGACCATCGGCTGCTTGCAGGCGATGGAGACGCTGAAGTACCTGACCGGCGTAGGGGAGAACCTGAAGGGACGAATGCTGGTCTGGGACGGCATGGACATGGAGTTTTTCACCTGTCCGATCGTGAAGAACCCGGGATGCCCGGTCTGCGGCGGATAGACGCGCCGGCCGCGGGCCGTTAGAATGAGAATGCCCATTTCACTCAACGGGAGGAAGAGAAGCGTGACTCTGAGCAGGAAACTGACGTACGTCGCAGTGGTGGTGGTCGCGGGAGCGGTCGCGTGCTATGGCGCGGCCCTGGCGGGCGAGGCGAAGACTCCGCCGCCGAGCACGGTGATCGAGGACCTGAAGCCGGGCCAGGTGGGCCTCGTCGCCTACTACCCCATGAACTCCGACCACAAGTTCATCGCCGACTACCTGGTGGCCCTGGAGAAGAAGCCCGGGTTCAAGGGCAAGATCAAGGTCGAGATCAACGACATGCAGTCCTCCGAGGGCCGCGACAAGTGGAAGTCCACGAAGCTGGGCTGCGCCGGCGTGTTCATCAACGGCAAGACCCGGTGGGAGGTCATTCGTGACGGCAAGAAGGAGACCCTGGACTTCATCAAGCGGATGGGCTCTTTCTGGGACGCGGCCGACTTCGAGGCGGTGGTGAAGCAGCAGATCGCCGACCCGAAGAAGCCGGCGGTGGTACCGTCCGCGAAGAAGAAGGCCCCCGAGGAGAAGGGCGAGAAGAAGCCCGCGACCAAGGGTAAGGGTAAGTGACGTCTCGAGACGCACTGAGAATCTGGGTTCCCGCGCTGGTTGCGGGAACCCTCCTTTTCGTCTGGGGGAGCCGCGCGCGGGCGGCGGCGGCCGCCACGTTCACGGTCCACATTCCGTGCGTGATCAGCGTGCCGATGCAGAAGGTGGCCTCCGCCTACGAGGAGGGCCATCCCGGGGTGCGCATTGACACCGCGACGGACAAGCCGCTGGTGATGGTGGGCGCGGTGCAGGGCCAACAGGCCGGGCCGGGAGTGGTGCTGACGCTGGGCGAGGTGGAGATGGAGGCGCTCGTCGCGGCCGGGGCGGTGGACAAAGCGCAAGTCGTCGCCGTCGTCCGCAACGCCTACGAGCTGGCGGTGATCGCCTCCGCGAAGCGCGAAGGGATCAGCAAGCTCTCCGACCTGACCGGGTCGAAAGTGAAGCGCCTCGCCATTGAGGACCCGAAGCTGAGCACGCTGGGCCACCGCGCGACACAGGCCTTCGAGAGGCTGGGCTGGTGGAAGCAGCTCGCGCCCAAGGTGGTGCGGTTCGACCCGACCAAGAACGTGCTCGCGCAACTCCTGGACGGCAAGGCGGACGCAGCGGTGGTGTTCAAGGACTGTTTGTTCGAGGCGGGCGGCTCGCCGCCGAAGACCATCCGGTTGCTCGGGACGTTGCCCGCGAAATCGTACTCGCCGATCACCTACCAGGCGGCCCCGCTGAAGCAGGCCGCGCCCTCCGACGAAGTGCAGAGGTTCGTCGCCTGGCTCGTCAGCGCAGAGGGGAAGAAGGCCCTGCAGAACGCGGGCCTGTCGCCGCCGTAGGGGCCTCCCGCCTTTTGCCTTTTTCCTTCTGTCTACTTCACCCTCCGCCAGGAGTAGGCGGCGAACTGCGCGGGGGCGCCGGCGTTGCCGGGCAGGGGCAGATCCTTCGAGGGTTGCTTGTAGACCACGGTGAGGCTTCCGCTGGCCTTGTTTACGGTGTCGCCGGCGATGCCCCCGTGCACCGTGGCCGAACCGGTTCCATCAATCGTGGCCGAGGCCAGCACGTTGTGGGCGTACAGCCATCCCTCGACGTTGCAGTTGCCCTCCAACGTGATCGAGGTGGCGGAGATGATGGCAAACTCGTCTGTCGCGGGGTTGGCGAGCGTGGCATTGCCGTTGATGGTGATGGCGCCGCTGGCCACGATCACGCCCGTGCCGCTGAACGTGCCGTTGATGGTGCAGGCCCCATCAACGAAGGCGATCCCGTTCAACACAGTTGTCCCGGTGAAGTGCGTGCCGTCCGGGTAGATCTGCGAGGCGTTGGCCTGGTAGTAGGCCAGGTCTATCGCGGGCATGGAGATCTTGGGCACGCCGGTCTCGGTCCCGCCCCCGAAGTTCTTCGAAGTCCCGATCTTCGTTCCGGACGTGGTGACCTTGCCGGTGACCGTGGGATTGCCGTTGGTCGAGATGTCTCCGTTGGCGTGGGCCAGGCCGGTGACGTCGAGGCTGCCGCCCATGGTCAGAGGGCCGCCGGAGAAGACGCCGAAGTCGAACATGTGATTCTGGTCCTCGGTGGTCGAACTGGTGGTCATGAAACTGCCGATGACCTTCACCTGCGCCTGGTAAACCTGCTCCTTACTGGCGGTCGTATCCTGCGCGTACCCGGTGGAGAGGACGACGAGGTTGTCATTGCTGCCCGGGACGTACTGGCTGACCGTGACCTTGAAACTGCCGGAAGGGAGACTGGAGTTGGTCCACGTTACCGGAAGGGCGAGGTTGGTCTTGCCGGCGTTGTAGATCCGCCAGGAGGCGTAGTCAATCCCCGCCTCGGCGAGGTTGAAGGCCTGGGCGTCCTTCTTGATCTTGGAGGCCGTGTCCAACTCCTGCACGGTGCTGGCCACCATGGCCGCCCCTAGGATGAGGATCACGGTCAGGAAGACGATCGCGGTGACCAGTGCGAAACCACGTCGGGTGCGGCGACTAGGTCGGCGGTACGCGATTGCTCTCATGTTCTCCGCTCCAAACACTTCGTTTATCACAGGTTACGCAGGTAGATCTGGGAGTGGGCCGTCTGGGTGCGCAGTTTCCCGTACACCGTAGAGGTGGAGGTCATCCACACGTCCACTCCCCAGAGGTGAGTGTCGTCGGGGTAGTACTTGAACATCGCGTGCGGCGCCCCGGTGTCCGGGTCAGTCGGGTTCAACTCCGGGTGGATGTTCGAGGCGATCTTCACCGTCGGCGTGAAACTCGCCGCGCCTGGCGCCTTCACCGCCTTCCACAGCGTGGTCAGGTCATCGGTCGCGTCCATCGCCCCCGTGTCGTCGGACAGGTAGAAGGCGACCATGTCGCCGTCCACCAAGGCGTAGGATCCGTCCGGCTGCACCTGCAGCACATTGTCGAAGCTGCTGTTCTTGAGCGGGTCTATGGCCACCAACGCGTCGGTAGAATGGTCGTAGATCTGCTTAGCCTCCCGCATCTCCTGCTGCAGTCGCTTCACGGCGGCGGTGGCGTCGTCATAGGGCGGGAGTTGCCAGACCCGGTTGTTGTAGATGCTGAGGGTGGAGAAGTAGATCAAGGAGACGCTGTAGAACACCAGGCCCATCACCACCATGGCGATCAGCAACTCCGCCAGCGTGATCCCGCCGGCTTTGGCTCTCGGGCAGGAACGGATGCACATGCAGGGCCTCCTCACTTCGGCCGGTTGGCGAGCATCGCCGATACCTTGAGCGTCTGATCCACGCCGTGACGCCCCATCCACCAGATCTGCACGTCAATGCGCTTCAGGTTGGACCACGGCTGCCCGGTGTTGGGGTTGTTTGCCTTCGCGGTGGCGTCGGGGTCGAGGGTGATAATCCCGTGCGCCTGCTTGAGATCAGAGCACGTGAACGAGGCCTGGGTGGCGCTGAGGATGGTGTAGCCATCGGTCGGGAACAGGAGGGTGTTGACCGCGGCGCCGTTATACCCGGCGTCGCGGATGCGCTCGATCTCCGCGGTGGCCCGGTCGGCGGCGATGGTGTAGTTGGCGGCCTTGTCGTGCGCGATCACCGAGTAGGTGACCATCCCCGAGACCCCTACCAGGCCGATCGCCAGGACCAACGTCGCGGCCAGCACCTCGATCAGGGTCATTCCCGCGTGGCGCCCCCGCGCGCCGCGCGGTCGTAGCAGGATGTCGTCAGACAGCAACTGCCAAGATGCGCGCATCCTCCACTCTCCTACCTCGCCGCCTAAGGCGTCGGCGCGACCATAGCCCCTACCGCCCGATGCGAACCTTCGCCCGGGGGTGCGCCTCACACCCGGCTCTCGGCCGGGCCGACTAGAGAGTTATTCCATATCCGGTCCAGTCTTGTTAGGCCCGATTGTCATGGTCAGCCACCGGGCGTGCGCAGGTCCCTGAGTCCGCCTGCGGCGGACTCCCTCTCGGGATGCCGTTGGCATCCGAACGGGATGCCAGAGGCACGGGAGGGCGGCTTCGCCCAGCCATGCGCCCGCCCTCCAGTGGCAGGACCCTCCCCCCTCCTCGCCGAACTCATATCCTTGGAGGCGATGCGATGAACAGATTTCGCATGGTGCGGCTGCTGCGCACGCTCTCGTCCGAGATCTACCTGATCTGGGAGAACGAGACGCGGGTCGGGCAGGTGGACCTGCATTTCGCCGACAGCTCGGTGCAGGCCGACGTGTTCCTGGAGGCGGATCTGACCGAGGAGGAGCGGAACGAGGTATTCCAGCAACTCGACGACGACATCGTCTCCTCCTACCTCCCCAGCTTCGAACGGGATCAGTTCATCATCACCGTGTTCGTGGGCCGGGAGGTGGATTCGTTCAACTATCCGCCGACGTCGGATGAGATCGAGGAGAATTAGGGAGTCGAAGAGTCGAAGAGTCGAAGAGTCGAAAGGCGAAGAGGCGAAGAGGCGACGTGCGGCAAGCCCGAGACCTGACATCGAAAACCCGAGACCCTGGCCCCCGGCCCCTGGCCCCTGGCCCCTTCCTCCAGGCCCTGCCATTTCTGCTCCCCAATCTGCTCGGTTTCCTCGTCTTCACCCTCCTTCCCGTGCTGGCCTGTTTCGGGCTCAGTTTCACGGAGTATCGCCTGGCCCCCATCTCCAGTCTCCGTGAGGTCACGCAGCAGATTCACTTTGTGGGCCTGGAGAACTTCGCGCGCCTGCTCGGGTGGCATCACGAAGTCGGCCGGATGGTGGCGAATGACACGGAGTTCTGGCGCTATCTCGGCAATACGCTCTATCTCATGCTCGGGATTCCACTGAGCATCATCGGTTCGCTGGGGCTGGCCCTGCTCTTGAACCAGCGCCTGCGCGGGATCACGCTGTTTCGCACCATCTACTTCTTGCCCACCGTGTCGTCGGCGGTCGCGGTGGTGATCGTGTGGAAGTGGATTTTCCACCAGCAGCCAAACGAGATCGGGCTGCTGAACAGCTTCCTGATGAGTCTCGGGATGCACAATCCGCCGGACTGGCTCGGCTCGACGACGTGGGCGAAGCCGGCCTTCATCATCATGGCTTTGTGGGTGGGAATCGGCGGCTACAACTGCGTGCTCTACCTCGCGGGCTTGCAGGGCATCCCGGAGGAGTTGTATGAGGCCGCCGCGCTGGACGGCGCGGGGGCCTGGGCGAGGCTGCGGCACATCACCTGGCCTATGCTCTCCCCCACCACGTTCTTCGTCGCGACCATGAGCGTGATCGCGGGGTTCCAGGGCAGCTTCCTCTTCGCCGCGGCGTTCCTGATGACCGGCGGCGGCCCGGCCGGGGCGACCACGACGCTGATGCTGTACATCTACAACAACGCCATCGCCTGGCACCAGCTCGGTTACGCGTCAGCGGTGGCGGTGGTGTTGTTCGTGCTCGTGCTCGGGGCGACGCTCGTCAACTGGCGGTATGGCCAGAGAATGGTGCATTATGCGTAAGGGGCCAGGGGCCAGGGGTCCCTCTGGGGACGGCGTTGCCGCCCCAACGGGACGG
>CAZUGW010000086.1:9174-10639 GCA_964620055.1 uncultured bacterium | reverse complement strand
GGGCCGCGGGGTATGAGCCGCACGGGATCACGGAGGCGCAGGTGGAGGAGTTGGCGCGGCAGTTCCCGCGGAGGTGAGGCATGGCAGCGACCTCCTATCTGGCCTGTGATCTGGGGGCCGAGAGCGGGCGAGTGATGCTCGGGCGGCTGGCGGGAGCGCGCCTGGAGCTCGAGGAGCTGCATCGCTTCCCCAACGTGATGGTGAACCTCAACGGCCGGCTGCACTGGAATGTGGTGCAACTGCTGGAGGAGGTGAAGGTGGGGCTGCGCCTTTGCGCCGCGCGCGGCGGGGCGCAGAGTCTGGGGATAGATACCTGGGGCGTGGACTTCGGCCTGCTGGATCGTGACGGCGAACTGATCGGGCTGCCCTACTGCTATCGCGACGCGCGCACCGATGGCGCGCCGGAGGAGTTCTTCTCGCGCGTGCCGCGGGAGCGCGTGTACGAGCTCACCGGCATCCAGGTGATGCAGATCAACACGCTCTACCAGCTCTATGCGATGGCGCGGGACCGGGCGGCCGCGCTGGAGATCGCGGACGCGCTGTTGATGATGCCCGATCTGCTCACCTACATACTGACTGGTCAGAAGCAGAGCGAATTCACCATCGCCACCACCTCGCAGCTCTACAATCCGCGCACCGGCGATTGGGAGGCGGAGTTGCTGGAGGCGGTGGGGATTCCGAGGAGTCTGATGCAACCCATCGTATCGCCCGGCACGGCGGTCGGGCCGCTGCTCCCCGCGGTGGCCCAGGAGGTGGGGGCGCAGGTCCCCGTGATCGCGGTGGGCAGCCACGACACGGCCTCGGCCGTGGCCGCGGTCCCGGCGGAGGGCAAGGACTGGGCCTACCTCAGTTCCGGTACGTGGTCGCTGCTGGGGATCGAGAGCGAGACACCGCTCATCTCATCGCAGACCCTGACGCTGAACCTCACCAACGAAGGCGGGGTAGGTGGCACGTTCCGGGTGCTGAAGAACATCATGGGGCTGTGGCTGCTCCAGCAATGCCGCAGGGAGTGGGGCGCGGAATACGGCGAACTGCTCGCCGCGGCGGAGGAGGCGGCGCCGCTTCGCGCGCTGATCTACCCCGACGCGCCGGAGTTTCTGAACCCGCCGAGCATGACGGAAGCGATTGCCGCCTTCTGCCGCCGGACCAAGCAGACTCCGCCGGCATCGCCCGCGGCGTTCACCCGCGCTATCCTCGAGGGCCTGGCCCTTCGCTATCGCATGGTGCTGGAGGAACTGCGACAGGTGAGCGCGCACCCCATCAGCCGTCTTCACATTATCGGCGGCGGAGCGCGGAACAGGATGCTGTGCCAATTCACCGCGGACGCCACCGGGTTGCCGGTGATCGCCGGCCCGGTGGAGGCGGCCGCGATTGGCAACGTCTTGGTGCAAGCGATGGCGGCCGGCGTCGTCAGTTCCGTCGCGGAGATGCGACGGATCGTCGCGCAGAGTTTCCCGTTGGAGCA
>CAZUGW010000086.1:5557-9164 GCA_964620055.1 uncultured bacterium | reverse complement strand
AGGCCTACGCGCGCTTCCGCGAACTGACATAACCCACGCAGGGGGAGGGACCAGTGGACACCACAACTATCGAGAAAGCGTACGAACTCGCTCGCGAACGCTACGCGCAGGTGGGCGTGGACACCGAGGCCGCGCTGTCCCTGCTGGATACGGTGAGCCTGTCGCTGCACTGCTGGCAGGGCGATGACGTCGCCGGATTCGAGTCGCCGGAGGCGACGCTCTCCGGCGGCGGAATCATGATCACCGGGGCCTATCCCGGCCGCGCGCGCAACGCGGAGGAACTCCGCGCCGACTTGGACCGGGCCTATTCCCTCCTCCCCGGCCAGCACCGCCTGAATCTCCACGCCATCTACGGAGAGTTCGGCGGGAAGCGGGTGGATCGCGACGCCATCGGCATCGAGCACTTCCAGGGGTGGCGTGACTGGGCGAAGTCGCGCGGGCTGAAGCTGGACTTCAACGCCACGTGCTTCTCCCACCCCAAGGCCGCGGCGGGGTTCACGCTCAGCAGCAAGGACACAGAGATCCGCGCCTTCTGGAGCGAGCACGTGAAGCGCTGCCGTCTGATCGCGGCCTGGATGGGCCGGGAGCAGGAGAGCCCGTCTGTGCACAATCTCTGGATTCCCGACGGCTCCAAGGAGGTGTCCGTGGATCGCCGCGGGTACCGCACGCGGCTGCGCGAGTCGCTGGAGGAGATCTACGCTACAGCTTACAGCCCGTCGGAACTGAAGGACGCGGTGGAGAGCAAACTGTTCGGCATCGGGAGCGAGTCGTTCGTGGTCGGATCGCATGATTTCTACCTGAGTTTCGCCGTGAAGCACGGGGTGATGATCTGCCTGGACATGGGGCATTTTCACCCCACCGAATCGGTGGCCGACAAGCTCTCCTCCATCCTGGCGTTCTGCCCGGAGGCGCTGATCCACGTGAGCCGCGCGGTGCGCTGGGACAGCGACCACGTGGTGATCCTGAACGACGAACTGCGGGCGGTGGCCGAGGTGATCGTGCGCGACGGACTGCTGGGCCGGGTGCATTTGGCCCTGGACTATTTCGACGCCAGCCTGAACCGCGTGGGGGCCTGGGTGATCGGGGCGCGGGCGACGCTCAAGGCGATGCTGCTGGCCCTGCTGGAGCCGACGCGGATGCTCCGAGAGGCCGAAGAGAGCGGCGACGGATTCCAGCGTTTGGCGGCGCTGGAGGAACTCAAGTCGCTGCCCTGGGGTGCGGTGTGGGACTACCACTGCCTCCGCCAGAACGTCCCGCCGGGGTGGGAGTGGAGGCGGGCGGTGAAGGAGTATGAGGAGGCGGTGCAGAGGGGGAGGGGGTAGCGCCGGGGGGCGCAGCTACGCTTCGACGGCGGCGGCCGCGAGGGGCGGGTTCACGTCCACGGGGGTACGGGGGAGGGTGAATTTGAACGTCGCGCCCTGCCCGAGTTGGGACTCGACCCAGATGCGCCCGCCATGGCGAAGCACCCATCGCTTGACTATCGTCAGCCCGATGCCGGTGCCCTCCTCCTCGGAGCCGGGGAGGCGGCGGAAGAGCTTGAAGATCTCGTCCTGATGCTCCGGGGAGATGCCGATGCCGTTGTCGGTGACGGAGAACTCGTGCTCCTGCTCGCGCGTGACGTGACGGATGACGATGGTGGGCTTAGGTTGGTCGCCCAGGTATTTGAGGGCGTTGCCGATCAAGTTGGCGAAGATCTGGCGGAGCGCCATATCATCGGCCAGCACGGTGGGCAAGTGCCGGCTGACGTGCACGGAGGCCCCCTTGTCCGCGATCGGGCCCGCCATGTCGTGCAGCACGTCGGCGATGATCTCGGCCACCTCCTGGGGATTCTTGTAGAGCGGCTGGTTCTGCTCCCGGGAGAGCTTCAGGAGGGCGTTGGTGAGGTCCTGGAGATGAGCGGCGCTGCGCCGAATGCTGGCCAGCTTCTTCTTTCCTTTGTCGTCGAGGAGGTGGACGTAATTGCGCTCCAACGAACCCGCGAACCCGTCTATGGTGATCAGGGGCGCGCGCAGGTCGTGGGAGGCGACGTTCAGAAAGTCCTGCATCTCCTGGTTGATGGCGGCGAGTTGGCGGACGCGCATTTCCAGCTCATGGTGGTCCTGCTGCATCTCGACGTGCGCGCTCGAGGGCGACGACTCCGTGCCGTCCTGACCGGCGAGGCGGGCGCCGCAAGACTCGCGCACCACCAGGGTGACGGGCAGTTCCACCTGCCACCCGCTGTCGGGGTGCTGGCCCTCCACGACGCAGGCCGCGAACAGGCACGCCGAGCCGATGATCGCCTGGACCGGTTGGCGCACGGTGGTGAGCGGCGGAGTGACATGGGCGCCATCCCCCACGTCGTCAAACCCCACCACCGCGACCTCCTGGGGAACTCTCAGGCCAAGACTCCAGCAGGCGTCTATGACGCCGGTGGCGAGCAGGTCGTTGCTGCAGGCGACGGCCGTGGGGCGCTCCGGCTGGCGCAGCACGCGACAGGCCCCCTCGGTGGTGGCCGAGGACATGTCATCCGGCGCCGTCCCGAGTAACGAGGCTTCCACCGGCAGGCCCAGTTCCTCCATCGCCCTCAGATAGCCGGCCTTGCGGTTCAGATGGTCTTCGTGGTGGGTGCCCGGCTCCAGATAGGCGATGCGGCGATGCCCGAGGTTGGCAAGATGTCGGACGACCTGGGCCATGCCCCCCGCGTTGTCACAGACAACAGAGGGAACGGCCGGGGCGTGGCTCCGGGCGTAGGCGAAGGAGTAGATGATCTCCCGCGCGCGCAGACCCTCCAGCAGTTCCGGGTCGCACGCCTGGCTGACGATCAGGACCACCGCGTCCGCGTGCTCCGGGGTGATCCGATCCAAGAAGTGCTCTGTCGTCTCTCCGACGATGCGATTCTGCCAGATCACGCTGAAGCCGAGGTTGCCGGCGGTGCAGAGCAGGCCATCCGCGACGCTGCGCGTCCAGATGTCCAGCTTCTCGGTGGCCGCCCACTGTCCAAAGTAGCCAGGGACCTTTACCGCGGCCACCGGATTGGTGTGGATCACCGCGATCCGGTTCGTCTTCCGCCCTCGCCCGAAGCCGTATGGCACTGGTTGCGCTGTCGGATCCATAGTTATCCACTGTCCCCTCGACGCCGGCCCAGTCGCGTTCACCGCGCCCCTCCGTAACGGAGCAGCCGGTCGGAGGCCGCGGGGCGCGTGCCTGGTTATTCCACAGAAGGGGGCGGAAGTGGTGCGCGAGCAGGCGCCCGGTCCTGGGAGCCGTGTGCGCCGCCCCTTGTGCCCGCCAGGAGGGATGTGCTAGACTCATCGCACAATCTGGACCCCGGCTGGGAAGGGGAGGAGTACGCGGGAAACGGCCCGACAGAGAGGGGCGCTCGTAGGCTGCAAAGCGCCCTCGGACACGGCCTGCGGAAGTTCGCCCCGGAGCCGCGCCCTGAACGTCCGCCTGCGGCGGACTGAGCATCCGCCTGTGGCAGACTCCGTCAGCCCTGAAGCGCCGTTCAGGGTCAGTTCCCTCCGCTTCGTCCCCCGGCAGGCCGGGGTCGGGATGAGGATGTGGACAGAGCCTGACTATCCCAAAACGTTCAACAACGACTCCGGGGCTTCTCCCTCACCCCAACCCT
>CAZUGW010000086.1:1100-5547 GCA_964620055.1 uncultured bacterium | reverse complement strand
GGACTGCGTAGGAGGCGCCGGCTGATCCCCGTTAGCGGATCGCGAGCGGTCCGTCGTCGCCCCCGGCGAAGGCGGAAACTAGGGTGGTACCGCGGAAGTCCACGGCTTTCGTCCCTGCGAGGAAGCTGTGGCTTTTGTTTTTCGGTAAGGCCGAACCACAAAGACACGAAGGCACAAAGGGAATCTCTCATGGAAACGGCAGCGAATGAGATCCTCGGACAGGCCGAAGCAGCGGAGGTGGAAGCGTCGGCGGCGCAGAGTCTGGCCGAGTTGGATCAGGTGCGGGTCGCCTATCTCGGCAGTAAGGGAAAGCTCACCACGGCTCTGAAGAGCATCGGGAAGCTCTCTCCCGAGGCGCGCCCCGCCTTCGGCCAGGCCGCAAACCAGGCGCGCGTGCGCGTGGAGGCGGCGCTTGCGGTGCGGCGCGAGGAGCTGGAGGCGGCCGAGGCGGCGCGGAGGGCCGAGGCGGAGCAGATTGACGTGACCCTGCCGGGCCGCGGCGTGGAGGTGGGACATCGTCATCCGCTCGCCATCACCATGCAGCGCGCGCTCTCCGTCTTCATCGGCATGGGTTGCGAAGTGATGACCGGGCCGGAGGTGGAATGGTTCGAGTTGAACTGGACCGCCCTCAACTATCCCCCCGACCATCCCGCCATGGACGAACAGGACAGCTTCTACATCACCGACGCCGTGATGCTCCGCACCCATACCTCCCCGGCGCAGATTCGCGCCATGCGCGCGCATCACCAGGAGGGCTGCGCGGTGCGGACCATGGATTGGCGCCAGCCACCGCTGGAAGCGCTGGCGCTCTGCCAGTGCACGCCCCGCCCGCTACGCGTCGTAGTGCCCGGTCGCACGTACCGCCGGGAGGCCGTAACGCTCACCCATCATGACATCTTCCACCAACTCGAGTGCCTGGTGGTCGGCCCGGGCATCACCTTCGGGGATTTGCGCGGTACCATGAACGCGTTCGTGCACGAGTTCCTCGGACCGCGCACGCGTGTGCGCTTCCGGCCCGCCTACTTTCCCTTCACCGAACCCAGCGCGGACTTCTCCGTAAGCTGCGAGTTTTGCGACGGCCAGGGCTGCAGGTTCTGCAAGCACTCCGGCTGGGTGGAGATCGGCGGCTCCGGCCTGGTGCATCCCAACGTCCTGCTCGCCGGCGGCTACGACCCGGAGGTGGTGAGCGGCTTCGCCTTTGGGTTCGGGATAGACCGGCTGGCCCAGCGGCGCTACGGGATCGAGCAGATTCGAACGCTGTACGAGAACGATATGCGGTTCCTGCGGCAGTTTTGAGGGCGGTGATGGCGCAGTACGACCCCATCGCCGAACTCTACGACGGCTACCCCGGCGATTATGCCGACGATATCCTGTTCTTCGCGGAGGAGGCGAGGGCCGCGGGGTCGCCGGTGCTGGAGATCGGCGCGGGGACGGGGAGGCTGTCGTTCTGCCTCGCCGCGCTGGGGGTGGACGTGGTGGGCCTGGACAGCTCGCCGGCGATGTTGCGCGTGCTGCGGCGCAAGTCCCTGGGTCCGCCCGCCGGGCGGACCCGCCAGAGGCGGGTCTGCCGGAGGCAGACTCAGGCGCAGGCGCAGCGAGAGCACCTGCCGGGCCGGGTGTGGCCGGTGGCGGGGGATATGCGGGAGTTCGCGCTAGACCGCGCGTTCCCGCTGGTGATCGTGCCGTTCCGCACGTTCCTGTACTTGCTGACGCGGGAGGAGCAGGAGCGGGCCTTGCGCGCGATGCGCCGGCACGTGGCGCCGGAGGGCAAGCTGATCCTGGCCTTCTTCGTGCCGCCGCGCGAGATCATCGCACTGGGCCGCACGCCGGAGCAGGAGGTGGCGCGTTTCCCCGCGCCCGAGGGGAAGGGCGAGGTGGTGGCGCGGGGCTGGACGGAGTTCGAGGAGGAGCGGCAGCTCTTCACGCAACATATCACTTACGAATGGCGAGATGAGAGAGACCGATACGTGCGTACCTTTCAACACACGATGACCGCGCGCTACGTGTTCCCGGCGGAGATGCCGCCGCTGCTGGAATCGTGCGGCTTCCGCGTCAGCGCGGCCTATGGTGACTTCGACCGGCGACCGTTGGACGAGGGCTCATTCGAGCAGATCTGGGTGGCCGTCCCTAGACCCTAGACCCTAAACCCTAGACCCGAGGAACATCATGCGCATCCCAATTGACTGGCTCAACGAATACGTTCCGAACGATCTCTCCCTGCGGGACCTGGCCGACACGCTGACCAACATGGGGTTGGAGGTGGAGGCGATTGAGGATGCCGCGGGCGCGGCCGTGTTCGACATCAAGGTCACGCCAAACCGCGGGGACTGCCTCTCCGTGGAGGGCGTGGCGCGGGAACTCGCCACGGCCCTGCGGCGGCCGGTGGCCCTGCACGAGCCGCGCGTGACCGGAAGCGGCCCGCCCGCCGCGGAGTTGGCCGAGGTGATTCTGGACGACCCCGCGCTCTGCCCGCGCTACTCCGCGCGCATCATCCGCGGGGTGAAGATCGGCCCTTCGCCGGAATGGGCGCAACGGCGGCTGGAGCGCTGCGGGATGCGGCCCATCAACAACCTCGTGGACGCCACCAACCTGACGATGCTGGAGATGGGGCAGCCGCTGCACGCCTTCGACTACCGGCTGCTCAAGGGAAAGCCCACCATCATCGTGCGCCGCGCCAGGGCCGGGGAGCGGATGGTGACCATTGACGGCGAGGAGCGAGAACTCACGCCGGAGATGCTGGTGATCGCCGATCCCGGCGGACCGGTGGCCGTCGCGGGAGTGATGGGCGGATCGTCGAGCGAGATCCACGAGGGGACGACCGAGGTGTTGCTGGAATCGGCCCACTTCAGCCCAAGCGTGGTACGCAGGGGCGCACGGGCCTTGGGGATGAGCACGGAGGCCTCCTACCGCTTCGAGCGGAGCGTGGACCCGGGCGGGACGGTGCGCGCGCTGGATCGCGTTTGCGAGCTCATCGCCGAGTTCAGCGGCGGCCAGGTGGAGATCGCCTCGGGAGCGATTGACGCCTATCCGAATCCGATCACTGAGACCGTAATCGCACTACGACCAGAGCGGGCCAACGCACTGCTCGGCACGCAGTTGTCCGCCGCGGAGATGGCCGAGCACCTGGAGCGATTGCAACTCCGCGTCACCGTCGGCGACCCGCTCGTTGTCAAAGTCCCCACTTTCCGCCAGGACCTCAAGCTGGAGATTGACGTGATCGAGGAGGTGGCGCGGGCCTACGGGTACGAGCACATCCCCGAGACCTTGCCGGCCGCGGTGGCGGGGGTGGGCCGGCAGACCCCCGAGCTGGCCTTCGATGACCACGTGCGCCAGGTGCTGCGTGGGTTGGGGTTGAGCGAAACCGTCACCTCCAGTCTGGAGGCCCCGGAGGCGCTGGCGAAGCTGGGGTTGGCGGCCGACGACCCGTGGGCGCGGTCGGTGGCGTTGAGCAACCCAAAGACGCTGGACCGGTCGCAGCTTCGCACCAACCTGTTGACTTCGCTACTGGACGTCATGGCGGTCAACCGTCGCTATGGGGTGGCCGACGTTAGCATCTTCGACCTCGGAATCGTGTTCCTGGCGCGAGGTGAGGAGCAGTTGCCCGACCAGCCCCAGCACCTGGGCCTGGCCTGCACGGGCACGCGTTGGCACGGGTTCTGGAATCTCCCCAAGGGCGCGGAGCAGTGGGACTTCTTCGCGCTCAAGGGAGTGGTGGAACAGGCGCTGCAAGCGGTCGCGCGCGTGGAAGCGGAGTACACGTCGGCGCGGCACCCGGCCTTTTCACCGACTCAGTGTGCGCGGGTGACGCTGGGGGGAGAGACGATCGGCTATCTCGGCCGCATGAGCGAGATCGTGGCCGAGGCCTGGGACCTGCCCGACCCGGTCTACGTCGCCGAACTTGACCTGGACCTGATTCGCCGGTGGGCGGCGGAACAGCCCAGCTTCCGGCCGCCGAGCCGGTTCCCCGCCTCGGGGCGCGACGTCGCCTTCGTCTTGCCGCGGGGCGTGGCCGCGGGGCAGGCCGAGCAGGTGATCCGGGAGAGCGCGGGGCCGGACCTGGAGGAGTTGCGCCTGTTCGACGTGTACGAGGGAAAGCCGTTGCCGGAGGGACACCGCAACCTGGCCTTCTCCCTCACCTTCCGCCGCGAAGACCGCACGCTCGCGGAGGAGGAAGTGGAGGCGGCCATGCAGGCGGTGCGGGTGGCCTTACAGGAGAGACTGGGGGCGGCCCTCCGGCAGTAACGCGCGAAGTCCCGAAATGGCGCGCGGGCAGACCTCACGAGGCCTGCCCGCGAATGCTGTCTCCCGCCGCGAGCTAACCCTGAGCTTCCTCGCCCAACTCTTCCACCCCGTGGCGACCGCGGCGTAGGACTCTGCGCCCTCGCTCGCTGGCGGCGTCCGGGACCTGCGCCCGCCCTCCACCACATCCCCGCGGGGTTCCCCCCCC
>CAZUGW010000086.1:0-1090 GCA_964620055.1 uncultured bacterium | reverse complement strand
CGCTGGCGGCGTCCCGGAACTTGCGCACGCCCTCGACCACATCCTCGCGGGTTTCCTCGCCCGCCTTGGGCGCATAGACCATCCCGACCGCGGCCCCAATCGCCGCGCCGATCAACACACCCGTCCAGAAAGCGCCGCTCCTCATGGCCTTATATCCTCCCTGACCTGAATCTCTCACGCGTCCGTTCGACCGCGTACAATCTACCCAGGCGTAGGTCCGCCGTCAACGGACTGTGTAGCATCATTGTTCCATACCGGCGGATCCTGGCCTCAGGATTGTGCCCGTCATGGCAGCGGCCGCTCCTCCCCCGCCGCGCGGTCGGCCGCCCCGGTGCGCGCCCGCCAGAAGTTCCTCGCTGTGATCGAGGGCGCAACCCCGAGCAACGCGACGCGCTCCTTCGCAAAGACGCGGCGGAGGAGCAGGCCAAGCGCATAGTGGAGACGCGGAGGGCGGAGGCGAGGAAGTAGGCGGGAGATACCGGGGCCAACCCCCTCCACGAAAATCCCCGCCCGCGACCCGCAGGAGACCAGGCCCTCGCACAGAATCATAGAGTCAGCTATGAAAGCTAGGGCAAGAGGGGCCTGCTGGGTTCTCCTGCTTTGCCTCATCACGCTGGGCGCCGTGCCTGGATACGCCGCGTCTTCTGCCAGCATTCACAGCACTTCGTCCTACCAGTCTCTTGCTGCCTCGGCATCGGCCTCGGTTGATGATGCCCGCGCGCGCGCCTCGGCCCGCGCGCTGTTACCCCCGCCTAACGATCCCGCCTATTCCACGCTGATCGGCGACGTGCCCCTGGAATGGCCCGCCTACGCGCTTTCCGCGCTGGAGGCATGGGACTGCTATCCCGGGGTGTACTTCAACGCGGACACGCGCCCGCAGGATACCCCGATCATTGCGGTGATAGATTCGGGCATTGACCCCGCGCACCCGGACTTCATCAACCCCGGAGCCGCCGGCCCCGACGTGTCGCAGGGCGGGCAACTCCTCCTCTCGGCCGCCCGTAGCTTCGTCTCCGGAGCGCCCGATCCGCGCGACGTCACCGACGAACTGGGGCGCGGGACGCACCTGGCAGGGATCATCGCGGCGGCC
>CAZUGW010000085.1:9842-10689 GCA_964620055.1 uncultured bacterium | reverse complement strand
CGCATGGTCGCGGGTGTTCATTGTGCCGCCGCACGAGATTGACCCGGACTGGCTCCCCAAAGGCGGCTGGGCGGTGAACCCGGACGGGTGGACGGAGCCGCGGGCGATGCTGGCGCGGGACGCGCCCCTGTCCTACCGCCTGCGCTCGCTCCTCGGCTACAGTCCCTTCGTGGACCTGCAACTCGGCCTGCTCGTCAACGCCGCGACCGACGCGGCCCTGCGTGAGCATGACCTGCGTCTGCTCTCGTTGCTCGGGGTGCGGTATCTCGCGGTGGGACGGCCTGGCGCGTTCCCCGGCCTGAAGTCGGTGCCGGCCGGGCCGTTCACCGTGTATCGCAATCCCGATGCCTTCCCCCGCGTCTTCGCGGTGGGAGAGGTGATCCGGTGCGATGACCCCGAGCAGGCCCGCGCCCAGGTCTGCGCGCTGGCCAAGGCCGGCCGATTGCGTCGGACCGCGGTCGTGGCAGGGGACCTGGGCGGATTCAGGCCCGCGCCGCCGGCCCACCTCACCACCCGCATCGCCGAGCCTCGACCGGAGCGCGTGTTCATCGAGGCCGACACGGACCAGGATACGCTGCTGGTCCTGAACGAGCACTGGGACCCCGGCTGGAAGGCGCGCGTGGACGGCAAGTCGGTTCCTCTGGTGAAGGTGGACGCGGTGCTGATGGGCGCGCCGCTCCCGCGGGGAAAGCATGGCGTGGAATTCCACTATCACCCCCGACGGCTCGTGGTGGGCCAAGCGATGAGCGCGGTATCGCTCGCCATCTGGGTCGCACTTCTCGCCGTGCCGCTCCTGCGCCGCCGAAGCGCGCCAGCCTGACGCCGCGCGCGGTCAGTTGCACGGCCG
>CAZUGW010000085.1:3465-9832 GCA_964620055.1 uncultured bacterium | reverse complement strand
CCTCCTGCCCAGGGAGCGGATTGAGTGCTTACCCCGGCGACCATCACGCTGATCACGACCGTGTTCCTCGCCTCCGCGGTGGAGGCGGTGGAGGCCTTCACCATCGTGCTGGCGATGGGCCTGACCCGGAGTTGGCGGGCGGCCATCATCGGCACGGTCGCCGC
Organism: uncultured bacterium; assembly: GCA_964620055.1. Classification (GTDB taxonomy): domain Bacteria; phylum Armatimonadota; class Hebobacteria; order Hebobacterales; family Hebobacteraceae; genus CAZUGW01. Next base: position 9,668 of record CAZUGW010000085.1, on the reverse strand, counting down.
GCTGTTGGCGCTGGCGGCGATCACCACCGGCATCGGCCTCGCCCTGACGCAGTACCTCTCTCGTTCCCTCCTCCAGTTCGTCATCGGCGCGCTGCTGCTGGTCTTCGGCCTCCAGTGGCTGCGCAAGGCCATCCTGCGCTCCTCCGGGCTGAAGGCCATCCACGACGAGGAGAAGGCCTTCCAGGAGGAGCAGGAGGCGGCCCGGCAGGCCTCTCGGGAGACGCACTTCGGGTTGGATTGGTTCGCCTTCGTCGTCTCTTTCAAAGGCGTGCTCCTGGAGGGCCTGGAGGTGGTGTTCATCGTCATCACGTTTGGCCTCAAGGCTCAGACCACCACGCCGCACGCGCTGCTCTACGCGTCGGCGGGGGCGGCCGCGGCGGTGGTGACGGTGACGATCGCGGGCGCCGTCGCGCACCATCCGCTCTCCTCCGTGCCGGAGAACACCATGAAGTACGCGGTCGGGTTGCTGCTCTCCACCTTCGGGCTCTTCTGGTCGGTGGAGGGGCTGGGCTTCTTCGGCCCCGGGAAGCGGAGCCTGATCTGGCCCGGCGGCGACTGGGCCTTGCTGGGAGTGCTGGCCATGTGGCTGGTGATCTCCCGTCTCATGGTGGCGGGGCTGCGGGCGGCCGCGCGGCGCGTCTCTCTTCGCGACACCCGCGCGGCCCTCTCGGAAGTCGGAGGAGGGAACTAATGCGGCTCGCGCGGCGGATCATCGTCGGCTTCTTCCGCTTCTGGTATGACTTCATCATCGGCGACGCGTGGGAAATCGCGGCCGGGATCGCCCTCGTGCTGTTCGTCGGGGCCGAGACGCTCCGGCTCGGCGCGCTCCCCGAGCGCGTCATCCCCTACCTCGTCACGTCCGGCGCGGCGCTGGTGGTCCTGCTCAGCGTCATGCGGGAGTTCCGGGAGAAGGCTGCCGCCTAGGCTGCAGAAGCGCCGCCCGGGCTGCTCCCCCTCGCCGCGAACCACACCGTCCCGATCACCCCGAAGGCGAAGGCGGAGAAGAGGTTTGTAGCCGGGCTGATGGTCCACAGGTAGTATCCCCCGAAGGCCGCGACAGAGACGATGACGTCGCGCACGAGGTAGTAAGTCCCGAAAGTGGCGGCCTGCTTGCCCTCAGGCGAGAGATCCAGGATCAACGACTTGCGGGTCGGCTCGCCGAACTCCTTCATGCCCCGCAGTATGAACGCGAACACCAGCGCGGTGAAGGAACGGCTGAAGAAGAGCACCAGGGGGAAGCAGGTGAAGAAGATGAAGGTCAGCACTACAAATGGCTTCTTCGCGGTGCGGTCGGCGAGGTAGGCAACGGGTATATAGACGACCGAGGCGGTGGCCATTTCGATGGCCTTAAGGACGCCGAACTGGAAGGCGGTGACCGGGTGAAAGAGAGGGTGGGCCACGTGGCTCTGCATCGCCCAGACCACGACCCAGGCGTTCGGGATCTGCTCGCAGAAGCGGATGAGGATGTCGGCCACGAGGAGGGAGCGGAGCGCGGCGCTCATCCCCGCGAGCACGCGGAGGGGGTTCTTCTCCAGCTTCTGCACCGGCCCGTTGTTCACTCCGCCCGGACGATCATCATGGATCAGCCACTGCTGGAAGCCGATGGCGACAGCGCCCATGATGGCGGCGGCGACGAAGGCGTAGCGGACGCCGTCGCGCTCGCCCCAGAACCCGATGAAAGCGCCGCCGACCAGCGGCCCCAGGGCCATGGGGATACGGCGGACGAGCGAGTGTACGGACACGCCCATGGTGCGCTTGTGCTTGGGGAGAACGCTGGCGATGAGGCTCATGGTGGCAGGAAGAGAGACCGCGCTCCAGGCCAGGAAAAAGAAGGAGCCGATGATGACCGCCTGCCAGACCGGGAGGAAGACGACGAGGAGAAAGCCGGTAATGGCCACCAGGTTGAAGACCAGCAGGGAGCGTTTCACGCCGATGCGGTCGGCCAGGTAGCCGCCCGGGAAGGAATAGAGCGCGCCGAGGAGGTTCTGCAGCCCGCCGAGCAGGCCGATGGAGAGCGCCCCGCCCCCCAGGGCGAGCATATAGATGGGGAGGAACTGCTCCGCCATCCGCTCGCCCATTCCGACGAGGATGACGATGGAGAGCATCCCCACGATGCTCCGCCGCAGGCCGAGGAAGTGGGAGATGTCCCGAAGGCGGGTCATCTACTTCACGTTCAGGGAGCACCAGGCATAGAGCGCGTCGTACACCGCGAATTGATGCTTCAGGTTCTTTGCGTCATCCGGGTAGCGTAGGCCGTAGCCCACGGCGATGGCCTCCAATCCGGCGGCGATGGGATCATCGCCGCGGCCCGTGTCCGCGGCGCTGACGATCTTCGCCAGCCGCAGCAGGGCGGGATCGGTGAGCTGGTACTTCTCGAGGAAGGCCTCGAACGAGCACTTGTCGCCGTGGTGGCCCAGCTCCACGCCGGGCGCATCGAAGGGGATCGCGCCTTCGGCCTCGGCGACTTCGTCCACGCGGGACTTCGGCACGAACAGGAACTCCGCCGCGGAGTCCACGAACCGCTTGATAAGCCAGGGGCAAGCCACCCTGTCCACGTGCACGTGCGAGCGTGTCACCCATTTCATGCGTTTGGCCTCCAGACGATAATGCTGCCCTCTTCGGAGGCGGCGTAGTGTCTCCTGCCGCCACGCAATTCGATTGATCTGCAAGTCGTAAGACTCCGACACGGTGAGAGAACATGCACACTGCTTGTTGTCACAAGCAGGCTTCCCTCGTATATACTGGCTGGCGTGAGCACGCGCGGAGGGACGGCGCAGGCGCAGAGGTTCAGAGGGTGCGGGGCAGGTGGCAAACCGAATGTACCCATACGGTCCGGTGCGATTGCAGACGGGTTGCTTCACGATCTCGCTGGACACGGAGCTGGCGTGGGGTACGAACGCGCACGGCGAGTTTCGCCGCTACACCCGCCACCTGGAGAACACCCGCTGGGTGATCGGCCAGCTTCTGCAGAGGTTCGAGACCTATCGCGTCTCCGCCACCTGGGCGCTGGTCGGCCACCTCTTCCTCTCGGAGTGCCGGCGGGAGGGTCGCTACCCGCACCCCGACGTGCTCACGCCCACACTGCCGGGGATGGAGCACTGGCATATGCACGACCCGGCCTCCACGCTGGAAACCGCGCCCTTCTGGTACGGGCGGGACATCGTGAGCGCGATCCGACGCTGCCTCCAACCCCAGGAGATCGGGTGCCACACCTTCACCCACGTGCGGGCCGACAGGCGCGCGTGCACGCGGGAGGTGTTCCGGTCCCAGGTCCGCAAGTGCCTGGAGGTGGCCGCCGCGGAAGGGCTGCGGCTGAGGAGCTTTGTCCACCCGGAGAACGGGATCGCGTACGTTGACACGCTGGCCGAGCTGGGGTTTGTCTGTTATCGAGGAAGGACGCCGGCCTGGTATGCCGGCCTTCCCAGATTCGTGCGGCGAGCCGGTCGCCTGGCGGACTGCACGCGCGCGACCTGCCCGCCGACCTACCCGCTTCCCGAGGCGCAGGCCCCGCTCAATCTGCCGGGGAGTATGCTCCTCGGCTCCACCGACGGATGCCGCGGGTTGATCCCGAATCGGCGTCGTATCAAGAGAGCAATCCGCGGCCTCGACCAGGCCGTCGCGCGCCGCGAGATCTTCCACCTCTGGTTCCATCCCTGGAACCTCGCCGGCGACCCGGACCTGCTGCGATGTCTGGACGAGATTCTCGCCTACGCCGACCGTCTCCGTGCGTTCGGGGATCTCACCGTGATGACCATGGGCGGGATCGCCGACCTGGTGCTCGGGGCGGAGACGGACGAGGTGCAGAAGAAGGCGGCCTGAACGGGGCCGTGTGTTCCTTTTCTCTTGACTCGAACATCCGTTTGCATTATCCTCCCCATCGCCACACGCCCCTCGCGGGCGGCGTGAGGAGGAGAGACCGATGGCGCAACCTACGCTTCCCTCCGGCTTCGTGCACCTGCACGTGCACAGCGTCTTCTCGTTCCTCGACAGCACCTGCCGCCTTCCCGAGTTGGTGGCGCGAGTGAAGGAACTTGGTATGTCCGCCGTGGCCGTGACGGACCACGACGGGCTATACGGCGCGGTGCGTTTCTATCAGGCGACGCGGGAGGCGGGGATCAGGCCGATCCTGGGGACGGAGCTGACGACCGAGGGGGGCCATCACCTGACGTTGCTGGCGAGGTCGCGGCGCGGGTACGGCAATCTCTGCCGGATGGTGACGGCCGGCCGGCTCCGCGTGCTGCGGGAGGAGGGGGCGTCGCGGGAGGACCCGCAGTGCAGCTTCGCCACCGTCGCCAAGTGTGCGGAGGACGTGATCGCGCTCTCGGGCTGTCGGAACGGCGAGGTGCGCGGCGCCGTGGAGCGCGGCGACGTCGCCGCGGCGCGACGGGCCGTGCGGCGCTATCAGGAGATCTTCGGCCGCGACCGCTTCTTCATTGAACTGTGCGTGGAGGAATCGGAGGAGAGGGAGCGGCCGCTGTGCCGCCGGCTGGCCGACCTGGCGCAGGAAATGGGCGCGCCTCTCGTCGCCACCGCCAACGCGCACTACCTCACCCCCGACCAGGCGGAGGTGCGCGAGGTGCTGGCCTGCATCCAGACGCTGACCACGCGGGAGGAGTGGCACCCGATCCGGCGGCACGGCGCGGCGCGGTATCTCCGGTCGCCGCGCGAGATGATGCAACTCTTTCGCAGCTATCCCGAGGCGATTGCGAATACGGTGCGGATCGCCGCACTGTGCGACGTGGACCTGGGGCTGGGGGAATTGCACCTGCCGCACTTCAGGATGCGCGACTATCGGCCGGAGGGTGTACCGGCTTGGTGGCCCGCGCCGGACGAGGAGGTGGCGGGGGAGAAGGCCGCGCGGTTGCTGGAGTGGCTTTGTAGGGCGGGTATGTCCCCGTGCCGAAGGCACGGGGCATGCCCGCCGGTACGGTATTCATCGGCGGGTATGCCGCCGATCCTTCGCTCTGCTCAGGATCACGGCGACATACTCGCCCTACAGCGCCTCCGCCACGAACTCAAGATCATCCGCGACCTCAATCTCTGCGAGTACTTCCTCGTGGTCTGGGACATCGTGACCGAGGCGCGGGCGCGGGGGATTCGCTGCTCCGGGCGCGGCTCCGCGGCGGATTCGCTGGTGAGCTATCTGCTCGGCATCACGGACGTTGACCCCGTCGCGTCGCGGCTGCTGTTCGAGCGTTTCCTCAACCCCGAGCGGCGCGGCCTGCCGGACATTGACATTGACTTCGACTCCCGCCGGCGGGACGAGATGCTGGAGTACGTGGCGGAGCGCTACGGCGTCGCGCACACCGGGAGGGTGGCGACGATCAACACCTATCACGCGCGCTCCGCGCTTCGCGAGGTGGGCAAGGCCCTCGGCGCGCCGAAGCATCTGATAGACCGCATCAGCAAGTCAATTCCCTACCTTCCTGCGGATCGGATTCGCCAGGCCATCGCCACGCTGCCGGAGTTGCGCGGCTCGGGGTTCGACAGCGCGGTGCTGGAGGAACTGTTCGGCCTGTGCGAGGCCATTGCGGGAATGCCGCGCCATCTCAGCGTCCACCTCGGCGGGGTGGTGATCTCCCGCGATCCGATCACCGACGTCACGCCGCTGGAGGTATCGAGCAAAGGCGTGGTGGTGTGCCAGTTCGACAAGGACGATGTGGAGGCGCTGGGCCTGGTGAAGATGGACCTGCTGGGCCTGCGCATTCTCTCCGCGCTCGAGGAATCGTTGGAGATGATCCGCGCCGCGGGGCAGGAGCCGCCGGACATTGACCATCTGCCGCGCGATGACGAGAAGACCTTTGCGCTGCTCCGCGCGGCGCGGACGGTGGGCGTGTTCCAACTCGAAAGCCCGGGGATGCGCGGCCTCCTCGCCAGCCTCCAGCCGACGCACTTCGAGGACATCATCGCCAACATCTCTCTCTTCCGGCCGGGGCCGATGCAGGCCGACATGATCACCCCCTTTCTCGCGCGGCGACATGGCAAAGAGCAAGTCACTTACCTGCATCCCGCGATCATCCCCGCGTTGGAGAGCACCTACGGCGTGATCCTCTACCAGGAGCAGGTGCTGGAGGTGGCGAGCGCGCTGGCGGGGTTCACGCTCGGGCAGGCGGACTCGCTGCGGCGGATGATGACCAAGGGCCGCTCGGCCGGGGAGATGGCGCAGATTCAGGAGAGCTTCCTGGAGGGGTGTCGAAATCGCG
>CAZUGW010000085.1:0-3455 GCA_964620055.1 uncultured bacterium | reverse complement strand
AATCGCGGCGTGGAGAAGGACGTCGCGGAGGAGGCCTTCCGCCGTCTCTCCGCGTTCGCGGCCTATGGATTCTGCAAGGCGCATGCCGCGCAGTTCGCCATCATCGCCTACCAGACCGCGTATCTCAAAGCTCACTACCCCGCGGAGTTCCTCGCCGCGATTCTCTCGAATCAGCCGATGGGCTTCTACCCGCCGGAGGTGATCTTGCAGGAGGCCAAGCACTGCGGCGTGGAGGTGCGCCCAGTGGATATCAACCACAGCCGCAGTCGCTACTGGGTGGAGGGGGGCGCCATCCGCGTCGGCCTGGCCCAGGTGCTGGGCCTAAGCGGCGCGGGCCTGCAGGCGATCTTCGCCGCGCGCACACACGGGCCATTTCGATCTTTGCGCGACTTCTGCGCGCGCGCGCGCCTCGCGCGGCCCATGGTGGAGAACCTGATCCGCGCCGGCGCGTTCGACGCGTTCGGCCCGCGCCGGGAACTGCTGTGGGAGCTGCCCGGCCTGCGCACAAAACGGGGACAGTTACCTATTTCCGAAGATGTACTCATCGCGGTGCGGCCAGGCGCGGAGGAAATAGGTGACTGTCCCTGTTTTGTGATGACCGAGCGCGAGGAGGCGAGCGCGGAACTATCCACCACCGGCCTGAGCGTGAAGCGCCATCCCCTCTACTTCGCGCGGGAGCGGCTCAAAGCGATGGGCGTCGTCTCCCGCCGGCAACTCGACGCGCTGCCGGATGGAAAACGGGTGAGGGTCGCGGGGGTCGTGATCAGCCGCCAGCGCCCGCCCACGAAATCGGGCGCGGTGGTCATCTTCATCACCGCGGAGGACGAAACCGGCCTGCTCGACATCACGGTGTTCGACCGCGTGTATCAGCAGTGCGGGAAAGCTATCTTCGGCAATGCTGTTCTGATAGTGGAGGGTAGGTTGCAGAAGAAGGGGAGGTATGGGACGGTGGTAGTGGCGGAGCGGGTGGAGGGACTGAAGCCGTAGGGGCGAGTCGTCGTGTCGCCGCGGCGAGTACTCTCACCGGAACTGACGGCGATAGGCGGCCGGGGTGCAGCCATAGGCCTGCACGAAGGCGCGGTGCAGGTGGCTCGCGTCCACGAAACCCGACCTGGCGGCGATCACGTCGCCGGGGAGTTCGGTGGTGAGCAGTTGCCCGGCCGCGAAGGCGAGTCGGGCGCGCACCCCGAACCGGCCGAAACTCATGCCCATGGGATTGCGAAAGAGCAGATCGAATTGCGAGCGACTCAGGCCGCACGCCGCGGCGGCCTCGGGGAGCCTGCCTCCCGTCACTCCGCCACCTCCGCGTGGCTCTCGCCGGCGACGCTGTGCGCACCTACATGGACGTGCCTCCCGGTGGTCTGGTTCACGGTGGCCTCCAGGCTCCGCAGGATGCTCGCCACCTGCTTGACCTGCTCGATGCCCGCCTGGCCGTGCAGGATGGGACTCACAATCTCGACCGCGACGTAGCCGCGCCGGTCGGTGTGTAGGCTGCCATCTCGTTCCGCGGTCCAGCCCCGTTCGCTGCGCTCAGGGCAGGCCTGAGGGAAGGGGTGGGGGAGCGGATATCCCTGGTGGTAGGAGCCGATGCTGATGCCCAGTTCCTGCACCTTGCTCTGTGGCAGGAACACCTCCAGCTCACAACCCCAGGTGTAAGTCTCCGCCTTGCTGCTCGTCGTCTGCGTCTGGCCCATCTCCTCGCCCTTTCTGCGCTATGCACACATCTGTTTGCACTAACAACTTGCCTCAACCCGGGCACAAGTCAAGGTCGGAATGAGTGGTTTCTTTGGGTAGGTGAGGCCTGGCCGGAGGAAGCCGCGGCAACCATCCATCTATCGGGGAGTTGCGACCGTATCTCGCCCGAAGTATAATGGCGGCCACTTGTCTGGCATCCAGCAAGCCGATCCTGGAAGGCGGAGGTAGTTCGGTCATGCGGAAAGTGCTACTACGAAGAGAGGGAACTGCTAGCTGGCAGCAGGCGGAGGAAGCTGCGTTCCAGAACGAGGACCACTTGCAGCGACTCCTATACGATGACCCGAGACTGATACCGTTCTCGGACCTAGGCGAAGGCATCCTGGAGCCGCGTGTCTTCGTTCGGGAATCTGGCCTGCCTGGCTCGGGCAGCACTGATCTCATCGGCGTCGATGAAGAGGGTCGCATCACCATCATCGAATGCAAACTCGCCACGAACCCGGAGCAAAAGCGCAAGGTTGTTGGGCAAGTGCTGGAGTACGCTTCGTTCCTTTGGCAGATGAGTTACGACAGCTTCGAGAGGCTGTTCGAGAAAGCGTTCCGGGCGGCCGGTAAGAGTGGTCTCGCGGCGCTTGTTGGGCCGGAAGGGGATTCCGAATGGTCGGAACCGGAGTTTCGAGGCAATGTGCAGACAACTCTGGAAGCAGGTGACTTCTCTCTGATAGTAGCGGTAGACACTCTCAACGACGAACTACGGCGGATCATCAAGTACCTGAACCGCCGGCCCGTGGACGGAACGACAATCTACGCCGTCGAACTGGGATACTTCGTAGGCGACGGATACGAAGTGATCTCTCCCAGACTCGAAGGGCCTGTAGTGGAGACGAGACGCCTCGCTGGCGGCAGACCTGGCTGGGATGAGGTCACCTTCTTCGATGTCGCATCGAAGCGCTGCAGCCCCGAGGTCGTCCGTGTGCTGCATGAGTTGCATGACTTCACGCTGCGCGAGAGTGATAACCGTGCATGGGGCCGCGGAAAAGACGGTTCGTTCACCTTCCGCCTCAAGCGTGGGGGCATCACGGGATCGGCGTCTGTTTTCAGTGCCTTCACCAGCGGCCGTCTGTGGCTCAGTTTCGGGTACATGAAGGATGTCCCGGAGGCTGCGGTGCAGCGGTTCGCCGACGATCTCACCAGTCTGCCCGGTTTCGCGGACCTCCCTGTAAAGTTGCAGGCCGGCGAGTGGCCACAATACCGGGTCGAGGACGTGCTCATCGACCTCGCCGCTCTACAGCAGTTCGAAGAGGCCGTGCTCAGAGTGCGCGATAGCTTGGCAATGTGAGCAGCGCCCGCGCGGAGATGATGGACTCGGTCTGGCACCCTTTTCCGTCCTATCGGACAAGTAGGTTCCGTATCACCGCCACATCGAACCCCGGACAGGTCTTGCCCTGCACCCTACCGGATGATCGCTCCCGATGCCCGACCACGCGGCTCACCGGGATGTGATAGGCGGCCATCAACTGATGCACCAATCTCAGCAGACTGTCCCACACCGCCTGAGTCATGTAGCCCTCGCCGACCGGCAGCGCGTCGCCCGCGCCGACGCAGCAGATGCCAAGGCTGGTGGCGTTGTCGCCCTGGCAGTGCGCGCCAACCTGACTGTTCACCCGGCCCTGGCCACGACTCCTAGCGAAATCGCCGCCGGTAGGCCGCGGGAGTGCACCCGTAGTTACGCACGAAGGCGCGGTGCAGGTGGCTCGCGTCCA
>CAZUGW010000084.1:2572-10805 GCA_964620055.1 uncultured bacterium | reverse complement strand
ACAACGTCGTCATCGGACAGGGCACGACATGTCGTGCCCCTACGCCGGCTGCGTCCTCCCCACCGACTCCTCCAGGTTCTTGATCACCGCGCTGTCCCAGGCCACGCCCAGTTCGGCGAGGCCGATGAGGGCGGCGCCGACGACGGGTTCGAACTTGGGGAGGACGAGTTCGGCTTGCGGGTGCTTCTGTCTGATTTCCCAGCGGACCATCTCGAAGAACGGGCCGCCGCGGCTGACGAGGCCGCCGGTGGCGGCGATGCGGTACGGCTCGTGCTCCATGTGCAGCCATTCCGCGCAGGCCGTGATGCACAGCGCGAGCTGGCGAGAACAGTCGGTGATGATGGCGCGCGCCACCGGGTCGCCGTCGTCCGCGGTCTTCATCACGATGCGGCTGAGCGCGGCGAAGTTGCGCCGTACGTCCGGGTTCTGGTAGATGTCGGTCACCGCGTCCCGCATCTCCGTGACGCCGAAGCGGTCGCACATCCGCTCCAGCAGCAGAGTCGGCCGGCCGCGCCCGTCGGCCGCCCAGAAGGCCGCGTTCACGCCCTGCCGGGCCATGTCATAGGCCGAGCCCTCGTCGCCGATGGTGCCCCAACACCCGGTCATGTGAGTGCGGCCCTCCTTGTTCCGGCCCCAGCCTACCGAACCCGTGCCGGCGATGAGCGAGATGCCCGTCGGCTCGGCCAGGCCGCCGACCAGAGAGCACTCGCCCTCTTTCTTGTGGAGGATCTTGTCGCAGCCGGTCAGTTTCTTGATGATCGGGTGGAGCGCGTCCGGTTCCGGCTCGATGCCGATGATGTTGACCTCGGTCTGGAGGGTCTCGATTCCGGCCATCTTGCGCGCGGATTCGATGGCGTCGGTGAAGGACTGCTCGGCCTGCCCCAGGGTGACGAAGTTGATGTTGCCCGAGGCCCCGACGCCCTGCCCGAGCACCACGCCTTTGTCGTTGACCAGCGCGGCGGCGGTCTTGGTGCCGCCCACGTCCATTCCCAAGACGATGCGATCAGCCATGACCCTTTACCCCTTCATCATCAGTTCGGCGGCCGTGTCCGTCAGCCACGCCGTGTATTCGCCGGTGAGATCGTACGTGGTGCGTGTCGCCTGGGCCTCGAGGCTCTCCGTGCCCGGCCCCAACATCGCGCCATTCTCCTGCTGGAGGCTGAGGAGGAACTCCATCTCCTGCAGGGCGTGGGCCTTGCACTTGGGATCGCCGGTGAGGCGGTAGAGGATGCCCGCGCCCCAGCCGGACTTGCCGGAGGTGGTCCAGGAGAACGCGTGCGGGTGACAGCGCCCGAGGAACTCATAGACCCGCATCGCCCCGTCCAGGAACCGCTTCTCGCCAGTGCGCGCGTAGAGCAGCGCGAGGTCGGCCATGGGCATGGCCCAGGGCCAGTAGGCCTGCTTGGGTTGCTCCGCGTCGAGGTAGTGGTAGGGGTACACCTTCGGATCAACGCCAGTCAGGTCGGTCAGCAGACCCTTCCCCGACTGATAGCGCATGTACATCTTCTTGGGGTCGGGCTGTTCCGCGATCATGCGGAGCAGGAGCTCGCCGCTCTGGATCGCCAGGTCCAGCCGGCCCAGCAGCATGCTGCAGAGAATCCCGCCGATGCCGGTGACGTTGGAGTCAATCACCTTGGTGGGGGGAGTGACGGTCGCGTAGTAGCCGCCGGTCTCGGGGTCGCGGTACTTCAGCAGGCAATCGTGGGCCTTCGCCGCGTAGTCCCACCAGCCCATCTGCACGAAGGCGCGGATGATCCAGGTGTTGGGGTAGAGCTGCGAGAAGAGAGGCGTGTAGCTCCCCTTGGTGCGCTCGGTGGGCGAGTTCACGAAGTCGCCGTCCGGGGTCATGAAGCGCTTCACCAGGTACTTCAACCCGCGCGCGGCCGCGACGCTCTCGCCCGCGACGCGCATCGAGTAGAAGCTCTTGTAGTAGCAACCAAGATCGTCCGCGTCGGGGTACGTGCCCGTGGCGTCCGGCTGCTCCTTGCCGATGTAATTACCCTGCTCGGTCTGGTGGTCCGCCAACCAGGCGGCGCCTTTGTGCGCGGCGTTCAGTAGGTCTTGCGGCTCGAGGCGCATATTCATTCTCCTCAGGTAGGGGCACGACCTGTCGTGCCCCCGTTCAGGTTCATGGGCATGGCATGCCATGCCCCTACGTTCGGTATGACCAGGGCACGGCATGCCGTGCCCCTACGAGATCGCCTCGACAGTGTAGCGAATCCAGCCGGACCACACGTCACCAGGAGGCACGAGGGACATCCCCGACACCTCCTCGAAGCCGGCGGCGTAGAGGTTGGGATCGTCGGGCGTGCACGTCAGGTTCTCCAGGCAGACAAAAGGCTGTCCGGCCGGGGCGTAGCAGATCATGTGGCGCATGTTCGGGCTGGCCTGGAGCGTCAACTGCAGGCCCTCGTCCAGGAAGCGAATCCCCGCGGTGGACTCGGGGGGCTTGGGGTAGAACACGGCGTCAATCTCCACGCCCTCCAGGGAGCGCCATTGCCGCCAATCGTAATCCGTGCCCGCGACCGGGAGGAGCTTGCCGGTGGGGAGGAGGTCCACCAGTTCGGTGATGTTGTCCGTGGGGATCATCACCATCACGTCGCTGCGCTTGCCGGGGAGGCGCCAGAAGGGATGGAGGCCATAGCCCACGGGCGCAGCAGAATCGCCGCGGTTCTCGAAGGCGAAGGAGAGTTCCAGGCCGCGCGGGATGATACGATGCGTCGTTGTGAGTCTCCCCGCGAACGGAAAACCCTCATACACGGGATGGCTGGGGGTGATGTCGAGTTGGCTGAGGAGAGACGAACCCATCTGGCAGGTGTCGAACGGCTCGTCGCGCACCAGCCCGTGAATGAACACGTCCTGGCCGCCCTTGCGCTGGAGAATCTCCCGGCCCGCGAAGGGGTACTTCGATCCCGTGAGTCGGCACGGCGTGGGGAACATCTGGAAGGCGCCGGTCATGTTCTCGCTGTTGGCGAGGATGCGGTCGGCGTCGAAGTGAATGAACTCCCGGCCGTCCACGCGAAAGGAGACGAGATTCGCGCCCATGCGCGGGAGGATCGAGATGGAGATCTCCCGTCCCTCGACTGTCGCTTCCAGGGTCTCCGGCTGCAAGTCGTCCTGGGTGAAGCGTCTCATGCGTCCACTCTCCTGAGAGGGATTGCCTACCGGTGCGAGTCGTGTAGTTCGGCACGCGGGCGGAGCTTCCCTGCCGCGCGCGCGTGTGCGCTCGCGCTAACCCACGTTCTCGTCGAGCCAGGCGAGGTAGTCGGCGCTACCCGCGACGATAGACGTGGCGATGATCTCCGGGACCTCGTAGGGGTGGAGCAGGCGGAGGGCGCGCTCGACCTGGGGGTAGAGATCGCGCCGCGTCTTGAGGAGGCACTGCCACTCCTCCGCGGTCTCAATCTCGCCCTTCCAGCGATAGGTGCTCGCGATCGGGCCGATAATCTGGACGCAGGCCGCGAGGCGCTTCTCTACGAGCGAACGGGCGATGGCCTCGGCGTCCTCGCGATTCTCGACAGTGGTAAGGACCTGGATGAACTCGGGCATGGCGTGGCCTCCAGGATGAAGATTGGCGCGGACAGGAGGAGAAACCTGCCGGCGAGAAGGGAAGAACTCGTGCGACTCGGTTACCACATCTCGGTTGCGGGCGGGTTGGTGAAGGCCGCGGAGCGGGCGGAGGGGATCGGCTGCGAGTGCTTGCAGATCTTCGCGCGCAATGCGCGCGGCTGGGCCTCGCGACAGTACCCGGCGGCGGAGGTGGAGGCGTTTCGGGCGGCCCTGCGAGAGCGCGACCTGCGGCCGCTGGTGATCCACTCCAACTACCTCGTGAACCTCGCCTCGCCGAATCGCGAGTTGCGCGGGAAGTCGCTGCGCGCGGTGGCGGACGACCTACACCGGGCCGGGATGCTGGGGGCAGAGTTCGTCGTCACCCACTCCGGACACACCATGGGCGAGAGCATCGGCACGGGCCTGAAGCGTCTGGCGAGGAGCGTGCGGACCCTGCTGCGCGGGGCGCCGGAGGGGGTGCGATTCCTGCTGGAGAACAGCGCGGGCGGGGAGGCGCACCTGGGCGGGAGGTGGGAGCACTTCGCGCAGGTGCTGGACCTGCTGGAGGGCGATCCACGTCTCGGCGTGTGCTTCGACACCTGCCACGCGCACGCCGCGGGCTATCGGCTGGACACGCCGCGGCGGGTGGGAGAGGCGATCCGCGCCTTCGCCGACATCCTCGGTTTGGAGCGTCTCGGGATGATCCATCTCAACGACTCCAAAGGCGCCGCGGGAGAGCACCGCGACCGCCACGAGCACTTGGGCAAGGGCACGATCGGCAACGCGGGGTTGCGCGCGATCTTGCGGCGGCGGGAACTGCGGGATCGGTGCGCGATCATGGAAACGCCGATCCGTGAGCCGGAGGATGATCTGAGGAACCTGCGTCACGCGCAAAGGCTGAGGGGAACGGCTTCACCGCAGGAAGCGTGCTTCAACCCACAGAAATAGCCTTCAGAGGTACGTTTGATGCCCGGGGGTGGTTACGACCTCGATGAGATTCGCCGGCGCGCCGATATCGTAGAGATCATCTCCCCGCACGTGGCCCTGCGCAAGGCGGGTCGGCGGCTCGGCGGATTGTGCCCGTTTCACCAAGAGCGCTCGCCCTCCTTTACCGTGGACCCGGAGAAGGGGGTGTGGCACTGCTTCGGGTGCAAGGCCGGCGGTGACGTCTTCACGTTCGTCGAGATGATGGAGAAGGTGACGTTCACGGAGGCGGCGGAACTGCTCGCCCGCCGCTATGGGATCGCGCCCCGCACCCCGGACGGCGGCGCGCGGCAGCGGCAGAAGGAGCGTCTGCTCGCCCTGCACGAACAGGCGGCCGAGTTCTTCCGCGAGTGGCTGGAGCTGCAGAGCGCGCAGGGCGCGCGGGCCTATCTCAAGAAACGCGGCCTGTCGGACAAAGTCGTCCGCGAGTTCGGGATCGGCTACGTCCCCGACGGGTGGGAGACGATGCTGAACGCGATGACCAAGCGGGGCTACTCGGCCCAGGAGCTGGCCACCGCGGGGCTGGTGATCGCGAAAGAGGATCGGCACTACGACCGGTTCCGGGATCGCATCATCTTCCCCATCTGGGACAGCACCGGCCGCGTGATCGCTTTCGGCGGCAGGAGCATGAGTGACGAAAATCCGCCCAAGTACCTCAACTCCCCGGAGACGGCGCTGTTTCAGAAAGGCCACGTGCTCTACGCCTTCGACCGCGCGCGGAAGGCCATCGACGCGGCCGGGCGGGCGATCATCGTGGAGGGGTATCTCGACGCCATCGCCTGCCACGAGGCCGGCTTCGTCGAGACGGTGGCGACGATGGGCACGGCCCTGACGCAGGACCACGTGGAAATGCTCCGGCGGCGGGTGTCCCAACTCGTACTCTCGTTCGACTCCGACTCGGCGGGGATGGCGGCGGCCTTGCGGGGCCGGGAGCTGTTCCAGAACGCGGGGATGACGGTGCGCGTCGTCACCCTGCCGGAGAAGACCGACCCGGATGAGTTGGTCCGCGCGCAGGGGCGGGAGGCGTTCGGGGCCTTGGTGGCGGCGGCCAAGCCGATAGTCGAGTGGGAACTGGGCCGCATCCTCGCCCGGGGCCAGGGGCTGGAGGAGAGCAAGCGGGTGGAGGTGTTCCGCGAGGCGGTTGTCGCGTTAGCGCGCGTGCCGCCGGGTGTGGAAAGAGAATACTACACCCGGTGGTTGGCGCAGGAATGGGCGCCGGGCGATGCGGATCACGCGGGTTCGATGGAAACGGCCCTCCGCGAGGAGTTGGCGCGGGTGGCAAGGAGGTCGGCGAGCGGCCGGCGAATGGAAGGCCCCGTCCCCGCGAGTCCCGCCAGAGCCCCCTCTCCCGCGACGCCGACGGTGGGCCAGGTGGAGGCCAGCTTGCTGGCCGCGTTCCTCCACCACGGCAAGCTCGCGGTTCAGTACGTGGGGTTGCTGGAGCCGGAGGATTTCGCAGAGGAGGGGGATCGCCGCGTCTTCGCGGCGATTCGGGAACTGGTGGGGCGGGAGGAGCGTGTCACCACCCAGGCCGTGATGAGCGCCGTGGATCCGTCGGCGCAGAGTCACCTCGCGGCGTTGGTGATGCGAGAAGTGCCCGCCGAACGGGTACAAGAATCACTGGAGAAGGGCGTCAACCGGCTGGTGGAGAGACGCCTGTCGCACCGCCACCGGGCGCTCTTGCAACGATTCCGGGAGGTTGGGGTCGGAAGTGAACAGGAGGCCCTGCAGCAAGAGTTGAAAGAGTGCGCCCGGGAACTCAATCGGCTGCGGGGACGGCGGACGGTGGGGGATTAGTGACACAAGGGGTGGAGACCCTGTACGCCTCGCGGCGCGCGGGAAAACCAAAGCAGGCGAATCGGGCCGTCTGCCGAAATGATATAGATCAGACAAGCTGCGGATCGAGGACATAGGTTGGTGAAGCATGTCTCGGCGTTCTGAACTGAGACAATCCGAAGAGGTCCAGAAGCTGCTGGAGCAGGGCCGCCGCAAGGGCGGGGTCTTGACCTACGCGGAGATCAACGACACGTTGAGCGAAGACCGCGTCGACTCCGATCAGCTCGACGATATCCTCCAGTTGGTGGGGGACGAGGGGATTCGCGTGGTCGAGGAGAGCGAGGACCCCGCGCGGGAAACCGAGACCCGGCCGCTGGATCGGCGGTCGCGCACGGCCCTGGCCGCGGAGGAGGAGATCCCCACGGTGGAGGGGATCCCGCCGGACGACTCGGTGCGGATGTATCTGCGCGAGATCGGGCGGGTGCAGTTGCTGACCCCGGAGGAGGAAGTCGAGCTGGCGAAGCGGCTGGAGCGCTCCACCATCCTCTCCAAGCTCCAGATGGTGTGGATGTACAGCCTGAACCTGCTGGGCCGGGAGCCGCGGTTCTCGGACGTGGCGCAGGCGATCGAGAGCGCCTCCGACCCGGAGTTGCACGAGCAAATCGGCGTGCTGGACCACATCATCAAGCGCCTTCTCTCCCGCGGCGCGTCGCCCGAGGCGCTCACCCCGGAGCGCGTGCACGAGGACGCCCAGGCCTTCCTCCGGCAACGTCAGGACGAACTCAAGACCAAGCACATCATGCTGCAGCGGGAATCGGCCGAGGCGGAGGAGGCCGAGGAACCGGAGCAGCGCCCGCGCGTGGACGTGCACAAGGCCCTCGCCGAGACCAAGCAGCGAATGGAGTCCTATCGGCGACTCGCCCGGCATTTGACCTACCGGCAGGTGAAGCAGTTGCTCTTCCTCCGCAATGTCTGGGAGCAGTTTCGCGCCGAGACGAAGTCGGAAGAAGAGGCCCTCCCGCCGGAGGACGAGGGCGCCGTGGGTCGCTACGACGCCCCGACGATCCTGGGTCTCAGCGCCACCCAACTGCGGCGCTACCTCAAGGTGCTCACCGTCGCCGACCGGCAGTTCGGGCACCCACCGCACGATCCGACCCTGCGGGACATCGCGCGGGAGACCGACCTGTCCCTGGAGGAAGTGCGCGACATCCTGGACTGGGCCAACGCCATCCTCTCCGAGGGTCGGGCCGCGAAGCACCATCTCATTGAGGCGAACATGCGCCTGGTGGTGAGCATCGCGAAGAAGTACAGCGGGCGCGGTATGTCCTTCCTCGACTTGATCCAGGAGGGGAATATCGGCCTCATCCGCGCGGTGGAGAAGTTCGACTACCGCAAGAAGTTCAAGTTCTCGACCTACGCGACGTGGTGGATCAGGCAGGCGATCACGCGCGCCATCGCGGACCAGGGACGGACCATCCGCATCCCGGTCCACATGGTGGAGACGATCAACAAGCTGATCAAGACCTCCCGCCAACTGCACCAGGAGTTGGGCCGCGAGCCGACCTGGGAGGAGATCGCAGAGGAGATGGAGGGGCCGTTCGCCACGCCGGAGGACCGCCAGAAGGCCGTCCAGCGGGTGAACGAGATCTTCCGCATCGCCCCCGAGCCGCTGTCCTTGGAGACGCCCATCGGCGAGGAGGAGAACTCCCACCTGGGCGATTTCATCGAGGACCAGGACGCCATCTCCCCGGCTGACGCCGCCTCCACGCTGGTGTTGCGCGAGCAGCTCGAGTCGGTGCTGGACACCCTCACCGAGCGCGAGCGCGACGTGCTCAAGTTGCGCTTCGGCCTCGATGACGGCTACCAGCGGACGCTCGAGGAGGTCGGGCACATCTTCAAGGTCACCCGGGAGCGGATTCGCCAG
>CAZUGW010000084.1:0-2562 GCA_964620055.1 uncultured bacterium | reverse complement strand
TCGAGGCGAAGGCCCTCAAGAAGCTGAAGCACCCCAGCCGCAGCCGCAGGCTGCGCGATTACCTCGACTGACCCCAGTCGCGTCAGGAGCCGCCCATGACGGGACGCTGCACCCGGGTCGTGCCTGTGTTGCTGCTAGGCGTGTTGCTCTTCGCCGCCTGCGCGTTCGCCGCCGCCTCACCCAAGAGTCCCCCCAAAGAGACACTGACCTATGGCGAGACCGAGCTCCTGGTGGAGCGCACCGCCACCGCGACGGAGAAGGACCTGCTGCTGCCCTTCTACGCCGGCGCGAAGCTCCGGGAGGGCTACACCTACCGCGTCACCACCAAGCAGGACGGCAAGCAGCTCAGCTACCTCGCCGCCGCGACCCTGACCACCAGAGACAAGGCCGAGAAGGTGGCCCAGGACTACTCGCGCAAGCTCCCCGGCAAGCCCCAGCCCACGACCATCGCGGACAAGCGCGGCAAGCGCATCGTGCTGGCCGTGGCCTCCAAAGAAGAAGTGCGGACGGTGACCATCGTCCCGGTCAAGCGGGGCTGCGAGATCCAACTCACCCGCGCCCTCAAACACGGCGATGCCCCGCCGATGCCGACCCCCGAGATCGTGCGTCCGCCCGCGGGTCGCGGCCCGGAGGGACGTCCCGGCCGCGGCGGAGGCCGGCGGGGACCGGGGTCGAGGCGCAGCCCGGAAGGCCGCGGGGGGATGAAGGCGTAACGCGGCGGCCTACAAGGGGTCCACATTCGCCCGGCGCCCATTCTTGTACAGTCGGTACGCGAACGGTCCACTCCGCTTCCCGCCTATGCGCTCCATAAACCCGAGATGGCCCTGCACAACACCGACCTTGTCGTCGGCTGACAAGTGGTTCACTCCCACGAGAATGAAGCACTTCGCCTCGCACTCCGCCACCACCCGCAACAAGGGGCCACCACGAGTGCCCGATCCGTGATCCGCTGTGAGGTACAGCCACCCCCGTGTTGCCGCGAAGGCAATGCCGACGTCGTCCGCGCTATCGTCCTTCAGCCAGTCATCGTGGAACCTGACAGACAGCCCCATACCCTGAAGCTTATCGCTTACAGGCCTCCCCACGCACCGGTCCACGAAGATGACTAGACCGCTTCCGGTCGTTGCCCCGCCCCCTCAAACAGGAGCGCCCACTGCACCTCATCCTCCGAAATCCCAAAGTCCTCCGCTACCTCCCGGTCCGACGCGCCGGCCCGGTGCCGCTCCAGCAGGATAGAGGTCGGGATACGGCTGGCCTCTAGCACAGGAACCCCGAACGAGAATCGGGGATCAACGACCACCGGGAAGTCCCTTCCCCTTGGGTACCACCGCACAGTGATACCGAACTGGGGATCAAACGTGAGCTGCTGAATCCCCCTGTCGGCTACCTCCAGCCTCCATAGTGGAGACAGGCCATCAGCAATACACTCCCGGATGACGACCTGTCCGTCCTGCGTCGCCTCAACTGTGACGGCTCTTTGATCGCTAGGTGGTATCCGGTACACTTCGTAGTAGATGCTACTGCCCTGCCTTTCAAGCTTCATGCGGGCGAACGGGTGGTCAAGACCTGTTTTCCTCCGCAGGTAGGCATAGGCCTTTCGGATACGACCGATGGACATGCCGGAGTCGCGCAGGGTTCTCACTACTACGGCCTCTATCAAGTCCAGGTAGGACAAGCCTTTCCTGGGAGGGCGCGGGGTTAGCACGGGCGGTATTGTTCCCCTCGCCCCGCGCGATGGCAAGTACCAGTGCCCCAGCCGCTTGGCATCTATGCCAAGCAGTACGGCAGCCCTCGCCACCTCATAGGCGGGTAGTCCAACCCGCCGGGTCCAGCCCGCCTCCCTGTCGCCGCATGGGTCCCTATGGATATCGCGCGTCACGCCCATTGGGGCCTCCTGAGTGTCCGGTTGGGTGAGACTATTGCCAGTCCAGTATAGCACAGATACCATTGCTCATATGCCACATAGCTAGCCCAACCTCCTTCCTCTGTTTTCTGCGATTTGTCCGAGAAGGCGCATGTCTGCTGTTTGCTTTTCGCGTGAACCGCAGGCCAATCATATTAGGACACTACCGACTCCCCGCGACCCTTGCGCCCCCCGCCGCCCCTGTGCTATAATCCCGCCAGTGAGGGCAGGGCGGTTCCATTTCCCCTGGCGAGCGTTTCGCCAGGCTTTTGTTCGCGGGGTGGAGCCTTCACCCAGATCGAGTGAGGAGAGATCCCGATGCAGGCGATCAGAGATATCGAGAACGCGCAGTTGCGGCCCAACCTGCCGGACTTCGGCCCCGGGGACACCGTCCGGATCAGCGTGAAGGTCACCGAGGGCGGCCGGGAGCGCCTCCAGCAGTACCAGGGCGTCGTCATCCGCCGGCATAACGCGGGGCTGCGGGCCACCTTCACCGTGCGCCGCGTCACCCACGCCATCGGGGTCGAGCGCACTTTCCTGCTGCACTCCCCGCGGATTGACAAGATCGAGGTGCTCCGCCACGGCAAGGTCCGCCGCGCCAAGCTCTACTATCTCCGCGACCGCATCGGCCGCGCCGCCCGCATCAAAGAGGACCGTAC
>CAZUGW010000083.1:4265-10824 GCA_964620055.1 uncultured bacterium | reverse complement strand
CGGAGGAGTCCCATTCCGGCTCTCCCTCCATCTACGCCAAGCAGTGGCGCACCGCGGGCGGGGGGTCGCTGAATCTGAAAGGCTCGCACCCCCTGGGCGCGGTGCTGCAACTGAAGCTGGAGGAGGGAGAGCGCAAGCACGGCCGCCCCATCCGTCCGGCCACCGTGTTCTGCGAGACCGGAAACCTCACCCACATCGCGGCCTTCACGAAAGAGGAAACGCACTACCTCAAGACCGGGTGGAAGGATGTCGAGGACTGGGGGGTGATGGTGATCACGTTCGAGGACGGCTCGGTGGCCGAGATCAAGGCCGCGGACACCACCCTCGGCGGAGTACACAACTACCTCGAGGCCTACCTCTCCAACGCCCGCATTCGCGCCAACATCAACCCGAACGACGCCTGCGTCGCCTACGCCCCGGCCGAGCATATCTTCGGCGAGGAGTACCTCACCGAGAAGATCGAGACCAAGGGCGGCTGGAGCTGCGCCTCCCCCGATGACGCGTGGATGCAGGGCTACGCGCACGAGATCGCGGACTTCGTGGGGGCCATCGCGGAGGACCGCGAACCGCTCTCGGGCGCCGTCCTCGCGCGCGATGTGTCCATTGTCCTCTACGCGGCCTATGTCAGCGCAGAGGAAGGCCGACGCGTCCAAGTGCATCTGTAGGGGCACGACATGTCGTGCCCACTGTTCCCGCGGGGCCCTGCCTTCCCAGGGCACGACATGTCGTGCCCGATATTCCCGCGCGAGGTTCTGTCCCTCTAGGGCACGGCATGCCGTGCCCCTACGGGCCTACATCAGCGCAGAGGAAGGCCGTCGCGTCCAGGTGCATCTGTAGGGGCACGACATGTCGTGCCCACTGTTCCCGCGCGAGGCCCTGCCTTCTCAGGGCACGACATGTCGTGCCCGATATTCCCGCGGGGCCCTGCCTTCTCAGGGCACGACATGTCGTGCCCGATATTCCCGCGCGAGGCCCTGTCTCTCTAGGGCACGGCATGTCGTGCCCCTACAGTGCTACATCAGCGCAGAGGAAGGACGGCGCGTGGCGGTGAAGCTGTAGACCGGCGCAAGCCAATCGCCTTCCTGGGGGTTCAGCGCGTGAGTAGGTGGCGAAGACGTCTCTTCCCGTTGACGGAGATGAGCGGCGCAGCGCGGCGGTTCTGGTTCGCGCTGTTCCTGCTCGCGCTGCTCATGGTGGTCGCCACCGCCTACTACCTCTATGTCCAGAGCGCAGACAGCGGCCTCCGGTGGTCCTTCATTG
Organism: uncultured bacterium; assembly: GCA_964620055.1. Lineage (GTDB taxonomy): Bacteria > Armatimonadota > Hebobacteria > Hebobacterales > Hebobacteraceae > CAZUGW01. Next base: position 9,564 of record CAZUGW010000083.1, on the reverse strand, counting down.
ACGCGCTCTACATGGCCGTCCTCGTCGTCACCACCTTGGGCACCATGGAGGTGCATCCGCTGACCCAGGCCGGACGGCTCTTCACCTCGGCCTTTGCCATGGTCAGCCTCGGGATCGTGCTGACGTTGGCGGTCCCCAGCGCGATCAGCCTGCTCCTCAGCCAGCAGCTCAGCGCGCAATTCCAGATGCGACGGAGGCTACGGGTGTTGCAACAGATGAGCGACCACTATCTCGTCTGCGGCTACGGCCGCATGGGGCAGGAAGCCGTCCGCCAGTTGCGGCGGCGCGGCGTCGCGGTGGCCGTGATCGAGCAGGACCCGGCCGCGGTGGAGGAACTGCGGGCCACCAGCATCCCGTTCGTCGAGGGCAACGCCGCCCAGGACGAGCACCTCCGCCTGGCCGGCGTGGAACGCGCCCGCGGCCTCATCGCCGCAGTGGGAAGCGATGAGGACAACGTCTTCATCGTGCTCAGTGCCCGCCTCCTCAACCCCGCGCTCTACATCGTCGCCCGCGCCAGCCGGGAGGAGAACATCGGCAAGCTCACCCGCGTCGGGGCTAACCGCGTCATGTCCCCCTACGTCGTCGGGGGCCGCGCCCTCGCCGCCGCCGCGGCCGATCCGGGCCTGGCGGATTTCGTCGAGATGGTGCTCCACCGGGAGGATATAGACCTCGAAATCGCCCTCATCCCCCTGCCGACCAACTCCCCTGTCATCAACCAGCCCCTGCAGGGCTCCGGCGTGATCAAGGAACAGGGCGCGATGATCCTCGCCATCATGGACCGCACCGGCCAGTTCCACACCAACCCCTACCCCCTCAGCACGCTCACCGAAGGCGACCGACTGATCGCGATGGGAACGCGAGGGCAGTTAGAGGAGGTGAGGAGGGTGGTGGGAGGGTAGAAGCGTTTTCTGACACGAAGGCACAAAGGCACGAAGGAATTGAGAAGACAGGAATATGAGCCGCTACCCCAGCGGATAGAGCGATTGGCAACGGTCGTAGTGGACGCGGCCTATCAGGTGCACACCGCCTTGGGGCCGGGACTGCTGGAGTCTGTCTATGAGACGTGCCTATGTCACGAACTAGCCTGTCGGAAGGTGCCCTTCCGCAGGCAAGTGTCCATTCCGGTCGTCTACCGCGACATCCAGCTGGACTCAGGCTTACGCCTCGATCTCTTGGTGGACGAGGAACTCGTCGTGGAGATCAAGGCCGTCGAGGAGCATCTCCAACTCTACGAAGCGCAGTTGCTCACCTATCTAAAGCTGGTAGATGTACGCCTCGGGCTGCTCATCAACTTCAACGTCGAGCTCATCAAACACGGCATCAGTCGCGTCATCCGGTGATTCTTGTTTCTTCGTGCCTTCGAGCCTTTGTGTCCAAACCCCCCTACCTCCTCCACGGCGGCCGATCCGGCAGCATCGCCTCGAACTCCGCCACCAGCCCCGCCTCGTACTCACCCGCGTACGTCCCCTTCAGGAACCGGCCCATCCCCTCCTCGAAGAACCGCTGCCAGGAGGCGTCCTCGCGGCCGGGGTTGATGGGGAAGAAGAGGAATCCGTTCTTTCGCGCCGCGGTCAGGTCCCCCATCGCGTCGCCGAGCATGAGCACGTGGTCCGGCGGGTACTTGCCCCCCGCGCCGAGTTGGAGGTGCTCGGTCTTGGTCCCCATCTCCTGCCCGCAGATCGCCGCCACGTGCTTGGCGATATCATGCTCCTCCCACTCCCGGTGCAGGGCCTCGCCGGGGGTCTGGGAGACCACCATGGTGTCGGCCATGCTGTTCAGGGCCACCAGCGACTCCCGCACATACGGGAAGGGCGGGATACCCTTCACCATGTCCTCGATGGCCGCGTTCACCGCCTCGCTCCACGCCAAGGCCTGCTTCAGTACCGCGTCGCCGTTCTGCTGCACCAGGGCCTGAAGGGCTGGGTTCCCCAGCTTCGTCTCGGTCTTCACCCATTCCCGCAAGGTCGGGACCTCCGGGGCGCGCACCTTCCGCGCCACCACCTCCGGCCGCTCCGCGAGGAGATCGAACACCATGATCAGGGCCGGCCAGCGATTCGTCCCGCGCCACTTCGAGTAGAGATTGACGAACTCCACCGCCTCCCGCGCGTACTTCGACACCGCCTGGAGATGCCAGAACTTGATAGTGTTGGGGGTGAAGCACTCCTTCTGCTTGATCTCCATGGTGTCGAACGCGCACCCGTCGGAGTCAATCCCGACAAAGAACTCGTGAGTAGGTGAGAAGTCCTTCAAACCTTGCTGGTCGTGAATCACTGCTGTCTCCTGTAGGGGTTAGGGTCTAGGGAACGGCCGGTCGAGTGAATGGTCTTACATGCCTTTCGATATGCGCGCAGACCGTTTGGTAGTGCACTTCCTCATGCTCCGCCAGCGCCGCCATGAAGCGGTCCTTGAACCGTGGTTTGCCGTCCACTTCCGCGCGCAGCACCGAGCCAAAGGTGACGTGCAGCGTTTCCCGCGTATCGTGCTGATCCAGGATACCCGGAAGCGCGTCGTCTGGCAAACTCGCCGGCGCGGGGACCTTCGCCAGGTCCGCGGAGACGTGGTAGGAGGCGCGGTCCTCGGGGTAGCGCGCGATGGCAAAGGCCATGATCTCGCGGAACAAGGCCGGGTCAATCTTCGAGATGGCGCGCAGGGCCTCCAGGTAGCTCGTCCCCGCGGTCTTCAGGTGCACCAGCCCGCCGCTCAGCTCCGCCGCGATGGGGTAGATCGAGAACTTGTCGCTCCCGGAGTGGATGCTGATCTTGTACGGCCCGTAGTGCTGCGCGACGGCGACGTGCTGGGCGAAGCTGCGCCGGAAGGCGTCGAGGTCGCCGAGGTAATCCACGCCCTTCTCGAACTCGCCGATGAACCGCGGCGCCAGACTCACCCACTTCACCCCCATCCGGCGCAGCTCGCTCGCCACAAACGCGTGCTCGGCCACAGAGGTGGGAGTCGCGGTCTCGTCCACCGACATCTCCAACTCGAAAGGCCGGTCACCCATCTTCACTTTCACATGTCGGTACATCCGCGCGGTGTGCGCTAAGGCCCGCCCATACTTCGCCGCTGCGCGCAGGATCGTGTCGCGGTCGAAGGTGATGACGGTTCCGTCCGGCAGCGTGACGCTCCGATCGAAGTACCGCCGCTGCATGTCGTTGACATCGCTCTCCAGGTCGCGCCACGGGAGGGCGTCGAACTTCTGTGACAGCGTCGCGATATCATCGGTCTGGGCGGCGTTGTCCACGTGATCGCCCGGGTCAATCGTGAACATGGTGAACCCCGCGGCCACGGTGGCGTCAATGTCCTCGGTGGTCTTGAGGTGATCCGCATCCGCGCCGAACCCCTCCTGCCAGCCCTCCTGGAACACCCCCCAGGTCGCGGTGTCCATCACTTCCTCGGGGGTGCGGCCGGTGCGCTGCATCTCCCGGATGGACTGCTGCGCGAAGATGGGCCGCAGCCCCGTCCCTCTCACCGCGCGCACGTGCGCCGGCGTCGCGATGCCCAGCCGATCCCCCAACCCCACCGACGTCTCCAGCCCGATCACCTGCGGCGCAGTCCAGGGCAGGTGCTTGCGCAGCCCCATCGCGTTCGTGTGATCGAGGTAACCGCACAGGGCCTCATACTGCTTCCCCTCCGCGGCCGCCGCGAACCGCTCGCCGCAGAAATCGCCCAACAGGGCCGGCGCCGCGCCCTTCTCCCAGACGAGGCAAAGGCGCTTCTCCGTCCCGCGCTTACCGAGATACACCGCTACGTCACCAATGGCGGTGATGGATTGCTGATACGGGACGAACCCCGTCGCTTCCTGAATCGCCTCGATCATCTTGCCTGTCCCTGCTGTTCGGGCCGTTTCTTCATTTCCTTCGTGCCTTTGTGCCTTTGTGTCGAAACACCCTTGCCTCTCACGCTCCCCCTAACTCCTTCGGCGCGTTCCTCAGCCGATACAGCATCTCCCCCGCCTTCGGCACATAGAGCACCCCCTCGGCCTCCCGGTTCGCGTACTCCTCCGGCCTAATGCTCGCCGGATCCAAGTAGCCGAGGTTGATCCGCTCGCACATCTCCGGCGATATCTGCGTCGCGAGGACGACGTTCACCCGCGGCTTCTCCACGCCGTTCTCGAACGTGCCGATGCCCTTCACGTGGGTGGAGTGCGCGACCACGCCCCACGGGTACTTGCTGTACCGATCCCACTGCTTCAGGAAGAAGTCCCGCGTGTGATAGCCGATCTCCTCCAGGATATGCCCGTGCGTCGCCGACACCTCGGTCACGTGCGGGGCGTAGATGATCAGCGTCCCCCCGTCCGCCACCACCGGCTCCAGCTTGTACATGCACTTGCCCCCGGTCCAGATATCGTCGTACATCTTCGGCGCACACGACAGCACGGTGTGGAACGGGCGATCCATGTAGGTGATATGCAGCTTGTTCGAGAGGTCGGCCGCCTCCGACCAGGACTCCTCGGTCGTCCCGAAGTACAGCCCCGCCAGCCCCTCTTCCTTCACCACCATCGAGAACGCGTACTTGGGCATCGTGAGCATCGCCGCGGCGCGGTCCACCACTCTGCGCACCGGGGTCCACTTGTTTCCGATGATGACGGGATTGGTGATCACCGCGCCCAGCCAGTGGAAGAAGTCAATGATCTCCTGCCCCGCGATCCCGGGGAAGAGGTACTTGTTGCCGCCGGAGAACCCCACCACCTCGTGCGGGAAAACCGGCCCCACGATCAGCAGCACGTCGTAATCGTAGATCAGCTTGTTGACGGTGATGTCCACCTCCATCTCGAACAACCCGTCCGTGATCTCGCCGACCTCCTGCTTGCTAAGCGTGCCGACCTTCGTCAGCGTCTCCGGGTCCTTCCACAGGTGGTTGAAGAAGCGCACCTTGCCGAAGTCGCAGCGGTAGTCCTCCGCGCACAGGCCCACGCGCTGGCAGATCATCTCCTCCGACATCGGCGGATGCGTGCCGAGCGCGATCAGGTAATCGAGCGCCGCCGCCTGCTCGCCGATTCCCTCCCAGATCAACTGGAACATCTGTCCGATCGGCGCGGTGCGAGTATGATCGGGGATGATCACCAGCACGCGCTTCCCCGCCGCGTCCAACTCCGCGAGTGCGCGCAAGACGGTATCGCGGACTTCGCTGTCAGTGAGCATACGATCTTCGTGTCCAAGGCCGAATGCGGTCATACTCTTCGCGTCCCTTTGCGCTCTTTGCGCCTTTGCGTTGAGAAGTTTTCTTTTTCGGCCTGTCTCTACCTTGTGTAACTTCGTGTTCTTCGTGCCTTCGTGGTGAGCATTGCCTTTCTCTAAATAAG
>CAZUGW010000083.1:0-4255 GCA_964620055.1 uncultured bacterium | reverse complement strand
TGCGCCTTTGCGTTGAACGTCGTTACTTGGTCCACTCCGTATGGAACACGCCCTTCTTGTCCGTCCGCTCATACGTATGCGCGCCGAAGTAATCCCGCTGCGCCTGAATCAAGTTCGCGGGCAGGCGGCCGCGGCGATAGGAGTCGAAGTAGGCCAGCGCGGAACTGAACGCGGGTGCCGGCAGGCCCAGCTTCGCCGCGGTCGCGACCACGTGCCGCCACTTCTCCTGCGAGGCCTCCAGCACGTCCTTGAAGAACGGATCGAGCATCAGGTTGGCAAGATCGGAATTGCGCGCATAGGCCTCGGTGATGCGGTGCAGGAACCGGGCACGGATGATGCATCCGCCCCGCCAGATCTTCGCAATCTCGCCGAACTTCAGGTCCCAGCCGTACTCCTCTCGCATCAGCGCGAATCCCTGCGCGTAAGAGCAGATCTTCGACGCGTACAGGGCCTCGCGAATCGCCTCGATGAACTCCTGCTTATCTCGCCCCCGATAGCGCGCCGACCGCGGGCCGCGTAGCACTTTCGAGGCCGCGACGCGCTCCGCCTTGATCGCCGAGATGCACCGCGCAAACACCGCCTCCGTGATCGTCGGGGTGCTGATCCCGAGGTCGAGCGCGCTCTGGGAGGTCCACTTCCCCGTGCCCTTCTGCCCCGCCGTATCCAGGATCAGTTCCACCAGCGGCTTGCCGGTGGCCTCATCCACGCGGGCAAAGATGTCGCGCGTGATCTCGATCAGATACGAGTCGAGGTCGCCCCGATTCCACTCCGCGAACACCTCGTGCAGCTCGGCCGCGCTCAAACCGAGCGACTCTTTCATAAGATAGTAGGCCTCGGAGATGAGCTGCATGTCCCCGTACTCGATCCCGTTGTGCACCATCTTCACGTAATGCCCGGCCCCGTCGGTGCCGATGTAGGCGCAGCACGGCTCGCCGTTCACCTGGGCCGCGATCTTGGTGAAGATGGGCGCGACCAACTCATACGCCTCCGGCTGCCCACCTGGCATGATCGCGGGGCCGAAGCGCGCCCCCTCCTCGCCACCGGACACCCCCGTGCCGATGTAGAGGATGCCCTTCTCCGCCAGATACTTGTTGCGACGAATGGTGTCCGGGAAGAAGGAGTTGCCCCCGTCAATCAGCAGATCGCCCGGCTCCAGATGCGGCAACACCGACGCGATGAAGTCATCCACCGGCTGGCCGGCCTTCACCATCAACATGATCTTGCGCGGCCGATTCAGCCCGGCCACGAAGTCGGCGATCTCATAATAGGGGACGATGTCTCGGCCCGCCGCCTCGCCCGCGATGAACTCCTTAGTCCGCTCCGCAGTGCGGTTATACACCGCCACTGAATAACCGCGGTCGTTGATGTTCAGCACCAGATTCTGACCCATCACGGCCAGCCCGATCAAGCCGAAGTCTTGTCCCATGCTTCGCCAACTCGCAATACCCCGGGTCCATGTCCACCCCGATCCAGAGCCGCCCCAGTTGGTTCGCCGCCACGCAGGTCGAGCCCGACCCGCAGAACGGGTCCATCACCACCGCGCCCCTCCAGGAGTAGAGCTTGATCAGACGCCGCGGCAGCTCCACCGGGAACGGCGCGGGATGCCCGACCTTGCGCGCCGACCCCGTGGGGAAGCTCCAGATGCTCCTCGTCCAGGCCGTGAACTCCTCGCTCGTGAGGTCGCTCTCGCCCTTCGGCGTCTCGAGCCGGAACTGATCTTTGGCGAACACCATGATGAACTCGTGTACGTCCCGCAGGGTAGGATTGCTTGGGCTGCGCCAGCTTCCCCAGGCCGTGGAGACGCCCACCGACGCCGCCTTGTCCCAGATGATCTCCCCTCGCATCAGGAAGCCGAGTTCGATCAACTGCTGGGTGATGTAGGATTGCAGCGGCAGATACGGCTGGCGATCCACGCCGGCCACGTTTACGCAAATCCGCCCGCCCGGCCGCAGCACGCGCCGGCACTCGGCCCACACGTCGCGCAGCAGCGCGAGATACTCCTCCAGCGGCAGCGCGTCGTTGTGGTTCTGGTAGTTCTTCCCCACGTTGTACGGCGGCGAGCAGATGACGAGGTCAACGACCCCGTCCTCGATCATCTCGAGCCGCCGACTGTCCGCGTGGTAGATGCGATTTGCGAGCGTGCGCTCGCCGACTAGGGGCTCCGAGGTCTGGGCGATGCTCATAGTATCGCTATAGTTCGCGCTCCGCCGGTCGGATTCCTCTTGTCACCTCTCTCCCGCCCTCCCCGGCGCCACGTCCACCGCGACCCGGAAGATCATGATTCCTTCTTCGTTGTTCCCCGCCTCGTCGCACGCGCCGTGGAGGTTCAGGTGCGTATCGCCGTAGTAGGCTCCACCCTTGGTTCGGCGCAGGGGCCCGGTTCCGTGGTCCGCCGCGGACTCGCGCGCCGGCCCTTTCGGGTCCACCTGCTTCTCGCGAGCGTTGTCCGCCTTGTAGTCGCTGACGAGTTCCCAGCCCGAGTGGACCATGTCGTACAATCCCCAGGCATTGGGCTGGTGGCGCTTGACCGGTTCGCACCGACCCTCGGTGTCGCCCACGAAACTCCGCGGTGCGAGGTACCTCTCAGTGAAGCAGGGGCTCGACGTTCCCACCCGCGCGGCGTATTCCCATTCCGCCTCGGTAGGCACTCGCACTCTCACCCCGTTCCTCTTGGAGAGCGCAGCGCAGAACTGCTGGATCTCCGCCCAAGTCGCGTTCTCGACCGCGAAATCCGGCCCCTCGTCCGGCTTGGCGTGCCGGAACCGCTCGTTGAACTCGGGGCCGCTGGGTTTCGTGTAAGGGTGCGGTGTTCTCTTACTCGGGTTCGTTCCCACGACCGCTTCGAACATCGCCTGGGTGATCGGAATCTCGGAGAGATAGAACGGCTTCGTCAGGACCACCTCATGCGGGAACTCATCCTGCCATCGGGGCTGTTCATAGAGAGGCGATCCTCGGAAGTACCGACCGGGCGGCAGTTTGATGCACTTCAGCATCATCGTATCCGTGATCTTGAGGAGCAACGGCTTTGGGGCGGGCTTCACGAACGGCTTGTCCGGCGCCAGCATCTTTGCGGGATAGGTCAGCTTCGCGGGCGCGATCTTGCTCACGTCAATCCATCGCTTCCCGTCGCGCTCGGACACCGTGCCGGTGACGGCCACGGCGAGGGCCGGATACTCCACCTGCTTGTGGTAAGCGTTGACCAGAGGACTGGGAGCAAGATAATACTTCAGCCGCCGATCGAACTCCGCCTGGACCTTCATGGCCTGGTCGCAGTTCAGGGCGTCGCCGGGCCAGCCTTCCTTCACGATACGGTCCAGCTCGGCCTTGATCCCCGGAGTTCCGTCCAGCGCGAACAGCACCAGCGTGTGGTCCCCGGTCGGCGAACAATCCCACGTCGGAGGGACACAGGCCCGCTGGCACAGGAGGCTGCCGGTGAGCGTGATCTCCGGCCCACCGGCCTTGGTCCTGCCGGTCGCGGCCTTCTCGCCAGCCGCCTGCCCAAAGCCGAACACAACCAGCGCTAGCAGGCACGCCGCCGCTGCACACACCAACACTCTTGTCATCACGTGTCCATCTCCTGCTGAGACGCGCCTGGTCAGGCCACGCGGCCTCTGATGAAGGTGCAGTTCGAGCATTCGTGGGTGGTGTCCTCTCTCACTGTGGCGGTGCCATCCTCTCCCATGCGCGCCTCGGCAGGGTGACTCCGAACGCCCAGAGGTGTGCCACAGAGGCGAGGACACGCGGAAACACGCCCTTGGCTGAGAGCGCCCCAAGACAGAGAGAGACGGTTCCATCTGGGGACGATGGTGGAGGAAACTGCACCCACGAACCAACACTCTCCGAGTGTGGACGAGGTCGGGGGGTTCGAGGATGAGTGCAGCTTCCTCTTGGACATGATGATCCCGAAACGTGCGCCTTTGTCCGATGGCGGAAGTGATCCGCCAGGCGGTGGAGGAGCGGCTGCGCAGTCCTGGCGCGCCCTCGGTCGATGAATGCCGCCGGCGAGCGATTCAGGCGGCCGGGCGATTTAGATCCGGGCGCAAAGATGTCTCCAAGGAGCACGACCGCCACGTCGCGGAGGCCTTTCGTGCATGAGCGTGTTTGCCGACACGTCCGGGCTGTATGCCGTCCTCGATCACGATGATGCCAACCACTCGGCGGCGCGCACCGTGTGGGCGCGATTGCTGACCGAACAAGAGCCAATCGTTACCAGCAACTATGTACTGGTTGAGTCTTGTGCCTTGGTGCAGCACCG
>CAZUGW010000082.1:4121-10921 GCA_964620055.1 uncultured bacterium | reverse complement strand
TGCTCCATCTCGTCTACGGCCGCGACGGAGACGCCTACTACGTCCAGTCCCGCGACTGGGGCGGCAATTTCACCCCGCCGGTGCGCGTCAACCAGCGGCCGGGTACGGTGACCGTCGGCGGCGAGCGAGGTCCCAAGCTCGCGCTGGGGAAGGACGGCGTCCTCCACGTGGTGTGGCTGGGCCACTACCAACGCGGCGGCGGCGTCTGGTACACGCGCAGCAGTGATGGCGGCCGCACTTTCGAGCCGGAGCGCAACCTGCAGGGAGTGGAAGCCGGCAGCGACGGCGCGACGGTGGCCGCGGACGGAACCGGGAACGTGGTCGTCTTCTGGCTCGACGCGCGCCTGCCGGAGGATCCCAATAGCCCCACCGCGCTGCCTATCTTCCTGGTCCGCTCAGGCGACGACGGCGCGACTTTCGCGAGCCCGGCGCCGGTCAAACACGACCACCTCGGCCGGGCTTGCGCCTGCTGTGCGCTGAACGCCGCGTTCGGCCCGGACGGGTTCCTTTATGTGTCTTTCCGGAGCGGGTTACACAACGTGCGCGACATCCACCTGCTCCGGGGACCCAAGCTCGGGAACGACTTCCGTGCGGTGCGAGTGTGCGAGGACAACTGGGTCCTCAAGGGGTGCCCTATGACCGGCGCGCCCTTCACGGTACTCGAAGACGGTCGCGTGCTGCTGAGCTGGCGGAGCCGCGAGCGCGTGTACTGGTCTCTCTCGGACAAAGACGCGCGGACCTTCCGCCCGCCTGTCACCGCGCCGTCCGGGGAGGGGCAGAACCATCCCAAGGTCATCGCCAATCCAGAAGGCGAGGTGCTCTTCGCCTGGGTTTCGGGCCAGCAGGTGAAGTGGGCCATCTATTCCCTGGAGGGCAAACCTACCGGTGCGAGCGGCGTCGCCGGAGACGTGAAGGGCCTTAACCGGTTCACCCTTTTCACCGGGCCGGCGGGGCGGTTCTATCTCGTGCAGTAGCGGCGCAGGGCGGCCCCAGCACGCCCTGCGCCGGGGACTGTGTCGCGGGGGTGTCCTCTCCAGAAACTCCCTCCTGGCGCCGTGATCGGTGGCGCGGGTCCATGTGTGGATGTCGAGGGCTATCGAGACCGCTGGCTCTGGGTGAGGTAGCCGATGTGCCGCACCCGAATCCGCCGCGGCTCCGGCATTCCCAACAACCGCGCCAAGGGGTCCAGTCGCAGAAGCGTCACGTCGAATGCTCCGGTTCGCATGTCCCTTCTCCGAAGCTCCCTCAGCTACCCCGCCAGCCCAACCCGGCGCATCTGCCGCTCCCCTTGGCGCACGCCTTCATAGGCCCAGCGCACGATCACCAGGGGTACCCTCTCCGAATCGGCTCCCAATCCTGCCCCCGCTACCACTGAATGCATAACAGGCTCCGGAATCCGGCAGGTCCACTCGACCGCTAGACGCTCCGGAGCCAGTTTCATCTCTCCCACCCACGCCCGCACCACCTGCTTCTTCTCGGCCGGGCTGCCTGCCCCTCCCCGCTGCAGCGCGCAACCTCGCACCGTCTCGCCCTGGCCTTGCACGCCTCCCAGAACTGCGCGAGCAAGCGCCGCCTGACGACGATGCAGTTGCCCAGGCTTGCTGCTGAGGGGTTTCTCGCCCGACCCCAAGATCGCTTTCCTTGGCCCTGAACTCTTACCCTGCGAAAGCTCAGAAGGTGTGCAGACAGGCCGGGGAGAAGGTTTGTCTGCGCATCTCCTCCTGCGCCGCCGCACTCCCCGGAGATGGCAATTCGCCGTGCGAGGGGCCTCGCCGCCATGAAACCTAGCCCGCCGTGCTGCGCACATTCTCCCAATGCCAGGGGAGAGTGGCATCTCCTGGCCGACCATCTGCGCGCGACGGCGGAACTGGCGCGCCAGTTCAGTGAGGCGTTCGACGCGGGGGAACTGGGGTACTGGAACGATGAAACAAGATAGCATTCAACAGTTTGTGGCGCACTATCGGCAATCAGACGATGCAGCTCAGACGGTGCGAGAGCACCTTGAGGAAACTTCGACCTTGGCGTCTATCTTTGCTGGGAAGGTGGGGCTGTCGTCATTGGGCGCTTTGGCCGGACTGCTCCATGATATAGGGAAGTATTCAGCAGCTTTCCAGGAGTATATTGGCTCACCATGCTCAAGTTCCGGTGATGAAAGGTGCGCCGGCACGCAGGTTATGAAGGGAAAGATTGACCATTCCTCGGCAGGCGCACAGCTTTCTTGGCAGGCGTTTTCACGCGGTCAATCACCTCTGTTGCGCCTTTCCGGACAGATGGTAGCCTTGTGCATCGCATCGCACCACTCCGGCCTGATCAATTGCCTGACGACTGACGGCGAAGACCCGTTCAGCAAGCGCATGGCAAAGAGCATCGAACCTACATGTCGTGCCGAGGAAGAGCAGTATGTCCGAGATTGCGTCGCCGACTTGCTGGCTTCCTCTTCGATTGAGGATGAATCTCGCGGTCGGATTGAGATGTTGAAGAACGGCGAGTGTTCAAGGGAGATACGAGCGTTCATGCTCGGTCTTCTGGCCAGATTCCTTTTTAGCGCCCTGATAGATGCGGACCGCCTGAGTACTGCGGATTTCGAGAATGAAGCTGTGGCGCACGCGCGGTATCACGGAGAGTACCCGGGGTGGGAGACTTTGATAGAGAAGCTTGAAACCCATCTCGCAGGATTTAGGACAAGGCGCAAAGTTGACAAGGTCCGTCGCGACGTATCGTCAGCATGTCTGGACTTCGCCATCTGCGAAAAAGGGCTATATCAACTTACCGTGCCGACTGGTGGAGGGAAAACGCTGGCGAGTCTGCGGTTTGCCCTGCACCACGCGCATAGGCACAAGATGGAGCGCATCATCTATGTTGCGCCCTACATCTCAATCATCGATCAGAACGCTGGTGTCGCCCGCTCCATACTTGAGAAGGGCAATGATATCGGCAAGCCGATCGTGTTGGAGCATCATTCGAATCTGATCCCGGAACAAGACACCTGGCTGAACAGAATCCTCTCCGAGAACTGGGACGCACCTATAGTCTTCACCACGGCCGTACAACTGCTGGAGACTCTGTTCGGGGGTGGTACGCGCGGGGTCAGGCGGATGCATCAACTGGCGAACACTGTCCTCATCTTCGATGAGGTGCAAACCCTGCCAATCAGAACCGTCCACCTCTTCACCAATGCGATCAACTTCCTGGTCGGTCACTGTGGATCAACGGTCGTCCTCTGCACCGCGACGCAGCCGCTACTGGACAAGGTCAATGCGACCAAAGGGGCGGCGCGGCTCTCTCCGAATGCGCAAATGGTGCCGGATGTCCGGGACCTTTTCGAGGCATTGCGCCGAGTGGAAGTGCTTGATAAACGGAAGAGCGGAGGATGGACAGAGGAGGAGATCGCCCGGACTGCAACGCGGGCGGTGGAGCGGGTCGGCAGCGCGCTGGTCATCGTCAATACGAAGGCGCAAGCGCGAGAACTGTACCGACGGTGCCGAGGGAAAACGGAGCACGTGTACCACCTCAGCACCAGCATGTGCCCGGCGCATCGCATGGATGTTCTCAGCGAGATCAGGAAACGCCTCGACCTGAGTCCCCGCAAGCCGGTGCTCTGCATCAGCACTCAGTTGATCGAGGCCGGGGTTGACGTGGACTTTGGTTCGGTGATCCGGTATCTGGCCGGGCTCGACTCAATCGCCCAAGCCGCGGGGCGCTGCAACCGCAACGGCCTGCGGCGATCAAGGGGCAAGGTGCTCGTGGTGAATCCGGCAGACGAGAACCTTGGTAAGCTGCCTGACATTCGAAAGGCCCAGGAGATTGCCGAACGCGTACTGGATGAATACCGCGCCGACCCGGCAGAGTTCGACCACGATCTGCAAGGCCCGGCGGCGATGTCACGCTACTACCATTACTACTTCTTTGAGAGGGCGTCGGAAATGGCCTACCCCGTTTCGTCTCGTGACATCGGCAGAGACGACACGCTCTTCTCCCTGCTGTCAACAAACGCTCTATCTGTCGCCGCGTATCAACGAGTCTGCAGAGCAACGCCGCCATTCGTGTTGTGCCAGTCGTTCGCGACCGCAGGCCTTCAAGGCCATTGATAAGCCCACGCAGGGCGTCATCGTCCCCTACGGCGAGGAAGGTACTCGAATCATCACCGGTTTGTTCTCCTCCGCGGGTTTGAAGGGGAAAACCGAATTGCTGAAGCAGGCGCAACGTTATTCAGTGAACATGTTCCCGCATGAATTGCGGAAGTTACGGGAGAAGGGAGGTCTCTACGAGGTCTGGGAAGGAAGCGGAGTTTTCTACCTTGACGAGCGGTACTACAGTGGCGAGCTCGGAGCAAGTGTCGAGCAAGTCGCTAACATGAAGACGCTCATCAGGTAAAGGAGGTCGCCGATGAAAAACCGCGTCGAGTTGAAGGTTTCGGGGCGCTATGCGCTCTTCACGGATCCGCTTACAAAGATCGGCGGAGAGAAATGCTCCTACCATATTCCGACCTATGAAGCGTTGAAGGGGATCGCGAAGTCGGTCTACTGGAAGCCGGTCTTCGTCTGGGTCATTGATCGAGTACGTATCATGCGGCGCATTCGCACGCAGTCAAAGAGCGCTAAACCGCTTGTATATGGGGGCGGCAACTCTCTGGCTATCTATACGTACCTGGCCGACGTCGAATATCAAGTTCAGGCCCATTTCGAATGGAATCCTCATCGGGAAGACTTAGCGGATGATCGGAACGATGTGAAACACCTCTCCGTTGCCGAGAGGATGATCGAGAAAGGAGGGCGGCAAGACATCTTCTTGGGGACGCGCGAGTGTCAGGGGTATGTCGAACCATGCACGTTTGGAGAGGGGGAGAGCGCGTACGACCATAGTGGGGAGTTAGCGTACGGTCTGATGTTCCATGGCTTCGACTATCCAGATGAGAGCGGGGAGAACAAACTGTACAGCCGGTTTTGGCGGCAAGTGATGGAGAATGGCGTCATCACCTTCCTCCGGCCCGACCGGTGCTCGGTGCGGAAATTCGTGCGTGAGATGATTCCCAGTCCGCCGAATTCGGTCGGCCTGCGAGAGGAGGGATTGGAACCGTGAGCTGGATAGAGAAGCTCTACAGGACTTACGAGGGAAATCTGGCTCGCGTCGGTGATCGGAACGAGGCCCAGCCGTTGGAGCCGGTCTGCCATACGACACAGAAGGCGCAAGCAACCATAGTGATTGACGACAAGGGCAACTTCCTGAGGTGTTCATTGGTGCCGGGACCAGAGGCGAGGACCCTTGTTCCAGCAACGGAGGAATCGGCGGGGCGATCCGGCACAAAACCGGTGAACCATCCTCTCTGTGACAAACTACAGTATGTTGCTGGAGATTTCGTTGACTTTGGCGGAGAGGTCACGAGCGGGTACGCAAGCGATCCAAAGGAACCGCATCGGGCCTATATCAAGCAGTTATCCGAATGGTGTGCCTCACCATATGCACATCTCAAGGTGGTGGCGGTTCTGAGATATGTCATGAAGCGATCGGTTATCGCAGACCTGGTTGGGGCTGGTCTTATGCACGTCGAAAACGATGACGGTCAGCCCGCGAAGAGGAGGCTGATGAGCCGATGGCCGGATGAGGGGAATGTGCCGGGGATCTTCAAACTGTTACCAGGGGGACTCGATCCGAGACGCAGGAAGAGGCCCGGTCAGGCTGAGGCCTTTGTTCGATGGAGCGTAGAAATCCCGGGAGAGGCGCAATCGGCAGTATGGACGGACGCAGCGGCACATCAGTCATGGGTTGCCTACTACGGAAGCACAAAGGCTGCCAAGGGTCTCTGTTATGTCACCGGGGAACAGCAATTCATGGCACAGCAGCACCCGGCCAAGCTTCGTAGCGGCGCCGATAAAGCGAAGCTCATCTCCTCCGACGATAAGTCCGGATACACCTTTCGGGGCCGCTTCACCATGGCAGGCGAGGCTTGCGGCGTCGGATTCGAAGTGACGCAGAAGGCTCACAATGCGCTGCGCTGGCTGATCGCACGGCAAGGACATCATCGGAACGGAGATCAGGCTGTTGTTGCATGGGCCGTCTCCGGGGCGGACGTTCCTCACCCGTGCGCCGATACATATTCACTCCTGTTCGACGAGGCGGCCGAGGAATCGTCGCCAGCGGGCGGCTACACGGCCCAGGAGATCGGCGTTCAACTCTCAAAGCGCATAGCCGGTTATTCAGCTACTCTCGGCGCAACCGATGAAGTAGTGGTTATGGGGCTCGATTCAGCAACACTGGGACGGATGGCTATCAGTTTCTGCCGCGAACTCACCGGATCTGAGTTGCTTGAGCGCGTGCAAGCATGGCATGAAGGCTGTTGTTGGCCGCAGCGTTTGGGCAAGGACAGAGTGTTCGTCGGCGCTCCTGCGCCCCGTGATATCGCAGAGGCGGCCTATGGCAGGCGGATTGACGACAGACTGCTCAAGGCGACCGTTGAACGTCTTCTCCCCTGTATCGTTGATGGGACGCCGATTCCGCACGATCTCGTTGCATCATGTGTCCGACGTGCGAGCAGCAAGCCTAGCCTTGAACTATGGGAGTGGGAAAAGACGCTCGGTATCGCGTGTGCGCTATACCGACATCAACATCAGGAAAGGAGTTACTCCATGGCACTGGATCGAACCCGTACTACCAGGGGCTATCTCTACGGCCGTTTACTGGCCCTGGCGGAGCATCTCGAGAGCCGGCGGCAGCGCCCGCTCCAGGAGGCCCAGCTCGTCGTTGACGGCGATCCGGAGCGCCTGGAAGACGCGCTTCGCCGGGTGGCCTTCGCCGAAGCGGGC
>CAZUGW010000082.1:0-4111 GCA_964620055.1 uncultured bacterium | reverse complement strand
TATGTGGCTGGTGAGAAACGTGAAACGAATGCAGGGAGGCTAATGCCGCGTTTCGCGGAGCGGCCTTACGCAACCTGGCTGACCATGGAAACCGCGCTCACTCCATATAAGACGCGGCTACGAACCAAGCGTTCTGCATTCCTTCACAACACCGAAACGGAGATTGATGAGGTGATGAGCAAGTTCGCGATAGATGACTTCACCTCCGATCACCGGCTGAGCGGGGAGTTCCTCCTTAGCTATCATTGTCAGCGCCACGAACTACGGACGAAGACCGGAAACGGCAGCGACGAGACAGATCGCGACGACGGTGACGCTGAGGCATAGGGTAAGCATACAACCTCAAGAAAAGGAGAGAAGCAATGAGCCTCACGAAGAAAGTTGATTTTGCGGTCGTATTCAGCGTACGCAACGCGAATCCGAATGGCGATCCTCTGGGGGGCAATCGCCCGCGTGTAACCTATGAGAACCTTGGTGAAGTAACGGATGTATGTCTTAAGCGCAAGATCCGGAACCGACTCATGGAGAACAAGTTTCCGATCTTCGTACAGTCTGATGACAACAG
Source organism: uncultured bacterium (assembly GCA_964620055.1). Taxonomy (GTDB): domain Bacteria; phylum Armatimonadota; class Hebobacteria; order Hebobacterales; family Hebobacteraceae; genus CAZUGW01. The sequence goes on along the minus strand of CAZUGW010000082.1, from coordinate 3,546 downwards.
AGTAGATGACCACGCCAGTCTTCGGTCACGTGCGGAGGCTGTGCTTTCGAAGATTGACAAACTCGATGATAAGGTCAAGACGGCGTGCCGCACCTGGTTCGATGTGCGTGCATTCGGTCAGCTTTTCGCCTTCAAAGCCAAGGAGAGGGCCGCGGGGAAGAAAGCTAATAGCGCGAGCAATGCCGAAACTGAAAGAGCGGCCCAGAACGCGGGCGATGATAAGGGCGTTTCCATTGGTATCCGCGGACCGGTCTCTGTTCAGTCGGCGTTCAGCGTTAGCCCCATCAGCGTAACTAGCACACAGATTACGAAGAGTGTGAGCGGCGAAGGAGACGGCTCCAAGCGGGCCTCTGACACGATGGGCATGAAACACCGCGTGGACCGGGGCATCTACGCCTTCTACGGCAGCATGAACCCACAGCTTTCCGTGAAGACGGGATTCAGTGATGAGGACGCGGCGGCGATCAAAGCGGTGTTGCCGCGCCTGTTTGAGAACGATGCCTCCTCCGCGCGACCTGAGGGGAGCATGGAAGTGCTGAAGGTGGTCTGGTGGCAGCACAACTGCGCGAGCGGTCAGTGTTCCTCCGCGAAAGTCCACCGCAGCCTGAATGTCATGGACACCGACGACGTGGAAAAGGTCATCTCGTTCGAAGCCAACAGGGGGCCTGACGATGCCGCGGGGAATTGGCCCAAGCCTGAGATCATTGACGGGGTCTAGCCACCATGCCCACCCGCCCCACCGAACCTATCATGCTCTCTGCCCTGGAGCACTACAGCTACTGCCCGCGGCAGTGTGCGCTGATTCACGTCGAGCAGACCTTCGACGAGAACCTGTACACTGTGAAGGGGGGCCTGCTGCACGAGCGCGTCCACGAGAGCGGGGCGGAGACGGAGAAGGGCGTGCGCGTCGCGCGCAGCGTGCCCCTGTGGTCGGACCGACTCGGGCTGATCGGGAAGGCGGACGTGGTCGAGTACCATGGCGACACGCCGTACCCGGTCGAATACAAGCTCGGGCCGCGGCGCGATTCGCCCCATGCCGCGGTGCAGTTGTGTGCGCAGGCTCTGTGCCTGGAGGAGATGACCGGGCGCAAGGTGCCCACAGGCGCCATCTACCACCACGGCTCGCGCCGGCGACGGGAGGTGGCGATTGACGCCGCGTTGCGCGCGGAGACCATGGTGTGCGTGCTCGAGGTGCGTAAGTTGCTGGCGCGAGGAGTCGTTCCTCCGCCCGCGAATGACGAACGCTGCCGCCACTGCTCGCTCCGGGACTCCTGTCTGCCGCGGGTGACGGGGGAGCCGGAGCGAGTCTCGGCGCTCTATCAGTCGGTGTTCACGACCGACGCGGAGGAGGAAGGATGCGCCAACTCCTGAATACGCTGTACGTGACGACGGAAGGGTCGTATCTGCATCTCGAACGAGACAACGTGCGGGTGGAGGTGGAGCGGGAGTTGCGCTTGCAGCTTCCCCTCCACCACCTCGGCGCGGTGGTGTGCTTCGGCGAAGTGATGATGTCCCCCGCGCTGATGGCCAGGTGCGCGGAGGACGGCCGCAGCATCGCCTTTCTCAGCCGCACGGGGCGGTTCCGCTGTCGCGTGGAAGGCCCCACCTCCGGGAACGTGCTGCTCCGGCGCGCGCAGCACCGCACGCTGGACGATCCTGGAAAGGTGGCGAGTCTCTGCCGCGCCCTGGTGGGCGGGAAGATTCAGAACTGCCGGCAATCGCTTCTCCGGGGATCGCGGGACGCGGAGCAGGAAGCCGACGGCCTCGCGTTGCGGGAGGCGGCGGGCGACCTGGCCCGCGCGCTTCACCACCTGGAGAGGAGCGATGACCCGGACACCATCCGCGGCCATGAAGGCGAGGCGGCAAAGCGGTACTTCGCGGTGTTGGACCGGATGGTACGGCCTGAGGATCGGGCCGACTTCGCCATGAAAGGGCGCACCCGCCGGCCGCCTCGGGATCGGATGAACGCCACTTCGGGATAGCTGCCGCCAACTGCTCCGCCACGGCGCACCCGCCGGCCGCCTCGGGATCGGATGAACGCGCTGCTCTCCTTCCTCTACTCACTCCTCGCCCACGACTGCGCCGCGGCGGCGGAGGGCGTGGGCCTCGACGCGCAGATGGGTTTTCTCCACACCCTCCGGCCGGGGCGACCGGGCCTGGGGCTGGACTTGATGGAGGAGCTCCGCCCGGTGCTGGCCGACCGGCTGGCGCTGACCCTCATCAACCGGCGCCAGGTCACGGCCAAGGGCCTGGTGGAGCGGGAGGGAGGGAGCTTCGAGTTGACGGACGAAGCGCGCAAGGAGGTGATCGTCGCCTATCAGACCCGCAAGCAGGAAGAAGTGCAGCACCCCGCGCTCCAGGAGAAGATCCCTCTGGGCCTGGTTCCCCACGTGCAGGCGCGGGTGCTGGCGCGATGGCTCCGGGGGGAGATGGAGGAGTACGTGCCGTTCCTGTATCGGTGACGACTTTGCCGAGAGAGAGCTGAGAAGCTGGTGTTGAGCGTGGATGACGGCCGCGCGGGCCCGGCCTGCGGGCGGACGGAACCTTGACAACTACACAGACGCACAGGGTGCCACGTGGCACAGGAAGGCAAGGGTCGGAGGGATAAGTGAATGGACATTCTGGTAACGTACGACGTGGCCACCGAGACGCCGGGCGGACAAAGGCGCTTGCGCCAGGTGGCGCAGGAGTGCAAGCGGTACGGCCAACGGGTGCAGAAGTCGGTGTTCGAGTGCCGGGTGAATGAGATGGAGCGGACGCAGCTAGTGGCGCGGCTGCTGAAGCGCATTGATCCGGAATGTGACAGCTTGCGCATCTATCGGCTCCCCACGCCGCGGGAGCAGAACGTGGAGACGTTCGGGCTCGACCACTATGTGGATTTCAGCGCCCCGTTGGTGACGTGAGACGCACCCCGGCGAACCGGAAGCTCCCCCACCTTCTCGGGGAGGTTCGCCGAAGGAGGAAAAGCATGGAAAATGGCTGTCTCTTGGAGCTGGCCTGGCTATGGTCAGCGAGCAAAGCAGAGGTCGCGACGGCGGGTTCGCCGCCGCCGGCCGAAAAACCGTGTCTTTTCCCAGCCGTTTGAGAGAAGGAGTTGCATCCGGTCCTCGGACCGGATGAGGATTGAAACGATTGGATAGCCGCGCAGTTGACGCTGACGCCGGCGTTGCATCCGGTCCTCGGACCGGATGAGGATTGAAACCCGTCGGCGGTGGTCACCGTCGCAGTGCTTGCCTGTTGCATCCGGTCCTCGGACCGGATGAGGATTGAAACATTGGCGAGGCGCGGGAGGCTGACTACGTGTTCACGTTGCATCCGGTCCTCGGACCGGATGAGGATTGAAACTGAATGAAGTAGCGCAGGACCATGTTCTCAGACGTTGCATCCGGTCCTCGGACCGGATGAGGATTGAAACTCCTGCGGTGTCCCGAGCGCGGTTGCGACAGGTTGGTTGCATCCGGTCCTCGGACCGGATGAGGATTGAAACTTCGCGGCGTGGATCGCCACGTACAGCGGGTACGTTGCATCCGGTCCTCGGACCGGATG
>CAZUGW010000081.1:9255-10953 GCA_964620055.1 uncultured bacterium | reverse complement strand
CTGCTCCTGGACGGAGCCGTCGAGAGCATCGGCCCGTCGGCCGAGGGGACGAGCCGGATGCAGTTGTCGCTGCGGGCCGAGGGGCTGCCGACGATTACGCGCGAGGATACGTACTCCCGGGAGGGCGGCGGCGACTTCTTCGCGATGCTGTTCGGCGGGGGCGGAGGAGCGGGCTCGCCGTCGGACGAGTTGTCGCAGATCCTCGACGCGCTGCAGAACAACGATTTCGGGGAGGCCAAGGTCGCCCGCCTCGACGTCTCGGTGGGCCTCAGCAAGCAGCGCCGGATCGCCAAGGTGGAGCGCGTCTTCACCCCGCGCCGCACCGTGAAGCCGGGGGACGAGGTGCCGATCGAGATTGCGCTGCGCGTGGCCGACCAGGGGCTGGTCACCCGCACGGAGAAGGTGAAGGTCCCGGCCAACTGCCCGCCGGGGCGGCTGCGCCTCGGGATCGCGGGCGGGAGCTCGGCGGACGAAGTGCGCGGTCGCCTGGAGATCTCCGACCCGAAGCCGGAGTCGCTGGCGCAACTCCTGGACCAGATGGTGAAGCGACCGCACAACAACGATCTGGTGGTGTTTGCGGGGCTGCCCACCGTGGGGATCGAGACGCGCGGTCTGGTCTTTCGCGATTTGCCGCCGGCGGTGCTCGAGGCGCTGCGCGCAGCGCGGTCCACCCGCGTGCGGACGCTGCGGGATCACACAGAGCAGCGCGCCGCGACAGACTGGGTGCTCTCCGGGCACGCCGTGCTCACGCTGATGGTGGAGGGGGATCAGAAGGACAAGGCCGGGCGCGCGCCCTCCCCCGAGTACGAGCCCTCGATGTTCGAGGACTTCGGATCTCCCTTCGCGAACCTGCTGTTCGGCCTGGAGGGGGGTTCCACCGGCGGAACTCACCATCCCAGGGCCGCGCGCGCGCGCACGCAGGGCGATCCTGAGTTCGCGGAGGATATCACGGCCGACGGAGGCGACGAAGGGGAGGTGAGTGACGAGGACCTGCCGGAGATGCCGAGTTGGGACGAGGTGTCCTCGGCCGGCGAGCGGGAGCCGAATGAGAACAGCGGCGCGACGGCCTCCTCCGGGGCCGCGTCGAGTCACGCGGGAGGCTCCGGGCGCGCCGCGTCAGTGTGGCGGCTGAACGACCCGAAGGAGATCGCGAAGGGCAAGTGCGAAGGCGTGTCGCAGTCAAATCTGGGCGCGTTGGCGCTGGCCCCAAAGGCGAGTTCCGTCGCCGGCCTGACCGAGCGCTGCCTCTGGTCGGTGGCCGCGGCGCCGGACGGTTCGGTGTATGCCGGCGCGTGGACGGACGGCCGCCTCCGGCGGGTGGCGCCGGACGGGACCGTATCCACGGTGCTGGAGACCCCGGACGCGGTGGTGCAGTCGGTCGTGGCGGGGGCGGACGGTACGGTTTACGCCGCCGCCGCGCCGAGCGGGACCATCTACCGCCTCCCGCGGCACGGCCAGGCGATGAAGTTATGCCAGCTCGACGCCCAGGACGTGTGGGCGGTGGCCCTGGACAAGAGCGGGAATCTGTGGGCCGCGACCGGGCCGCGGGGGAAGCTCTTCCGCATCTCGATCAGTGAGACGGGCGTAGGTACGCCCGCCCTCAAGTTCACCGCCCCGGACCGGCACCTCACCGCGCTGGCGCTGGCCCCGGACGGGAGCGTGTATGTCGGCACCTCGCCGTTGGGCAAGGTGTACGCG
>CAZUGW010000081.1:7366-9245 GCA_964620055.1 uncultured bacterium | reverse complement strand
TGATCCCGGTGGCGCGGCGCGGTCGGTTTTCGAGGTGGAGAAGGCCGCGGTGCAGAGCCTCGCGGTCGGGCCGGATGGGAGCGTTTATGTCGGCACCTCTCCCGACGGGAAAGTGCTGAAGCTGGGGGCCGACGGCGCGGCGCGCGTGATCCTCCAGGCGAAGGGAAAGCACGTGCTCGCCCTCCGCGCGACGCCGGACGGGACGGTCTACGCCGCCTCCGGGCCGGAGGCGCGGGTGTACGCGATCACGGGGGAGAAGACCTGGTCGGAACTGCCGCGCGTCGAGTCCGACTTCGTGGCCGGCCTGGCGCAAGCGGCCGATGGGAGCATCTACCTGACCGCGCCGGACACGGGGCGGCTCCTCAAGTTGGACCTGAGCGCGGAAGGAAAGGGCAGCTACACCTCGCCGGTGCGGGATGCCGGCGCGGTGGCGCGCTGGGGATCGGTGCGGCGCCGGGGAAGCGGGCTGACCGATAACACGGTGAGCATCTGGACCCGCGCGGGCCTGACCGCCTATCCCGACGACACCTGGAGCAAGTGGCAGCAGGCGGCGGAGGGGGTTGCCAGCCCCCCGGGCCGCTACTTGCAGACCCGTGTTGACTTCACCGGCGAGGCGAAGTCACCCCCGCAGGTGGACAGCCTCGAGATCAGCTATCTGCCCGCGAATCGCGCCCCGGAGGTGACGATCGGCGCGCCGGCGGCGGACGCTCTATGGTCTGGGAAGCAGACCGTCCGATGGTCCGGCAAGGACCCGGATAAGGACAAGCTGACCTACGAAGCCTACTGGTCGGCCGACGGCGGGACGACGTGGACGAAGATCGAGGCCCCGGCCAAGCCGGAGAAGAAGGAAGAGCCGAAGGCGGAGGGAGGGCAGGCGAAGGAGAAGGCGCCGGGAGAGAAGCCCGCGTCTGCGTCGTCTCCCACTCCTGCGAGGAAGGGTGAGAAAGAAGATGCCGCGCCGAAGGGCTCAGGGCCGCATTCCTCCCATCCGTCGGCGATCAAGCCTCCCCTCGGCAAAATGAAGCCTGGCGAGGCCGGGCTCGACAGCGGCGACGAGGAAGATACCGAGGCGCCGACCGGGGAGGGGGAGGAGGCGCAGAAAGCAGACGAGAAGCCCGCCGCCTCGGGCAACAGCGCCACCAGTCTCTCCTGGGACACGACTAAGGCGCCGGACGGGCTGTGCCTGGTGAAGGTGATCGCGACAGATAAGACGGCCAACCCGCTCGACCCGCGGACCGCGGAGGCGATCTCGCAGGCGTTCCTCGTGGACAACACCCCGCCTGAGTTCGTCGCAGACTCCTCTCGTCCGGACAGCAGCCCGCCGCCCCAGACCGGTGTGGTCAAGGACAAGACCACTTATGTGACCGGGGTCGAGATCAGGGTGGACGGGGGAGAATGGCGCGCCGCGGCGGCCCAGGACGGAATCTTCGACAGCGGGTCGGAGACGGTGGTGATCGTGATCGAAACCCTGCCCGCGGGAGCGCACAAGCTGGAACTCCGCGCCCACGACGCCGCGGGAAATACGGGGACGACGACGGTAGGGTTTGGGGTCTAGGGACTCGGGTCTAGGGTCCCCGTAGGTAGTTTGTCTCCGGCCTCCTAGACCCTAACCCCTAGACCCGAGCCTACCTCATCCGCAGGAACATCTGGAAGTCGGCCGGGTTGCTGGCGACGGCCATCGCGGCCTGCGGGCTGACCTTCGCCGCGAGCACCAGGACCTTCAGCGCCTGATCGAGGGTCTGCATCCCTTCCGCCGCGCCGGATTGCAGGACGGAGAGCATCTGGTGGGTCTTCCCCTCCCGGATGAGGTTGCGGAGGGCGGAGGTGGCAATGAGGATCTCCTGCGCGCAGCACCGCCCCTTGCCGTCCGACAGCGGCA
>CAZUGW010000081.1:0-7356 GCA_964620055.1 uncultured bacterium | reverse complement strand
CGAATCTGCTCCTGCTGAAACGGCGGGAAGACGTCCACGATGCGGTCAATGGTCTGCGCGGCGGAGGTGGTGTGGAGGGTGGCGAGGACCAGGTGGCCGGTTTCGGCGGCGGTGACGGCGGCCGAGATGGTCTCGAGGTCGCGCATCTCGCCGATCAGAATCACATCCGGGTCCTGGCGCAACACGTGGCGCAGCGCCCCGCCGAAGGACTTGGTATCGCTGCCGACTTCGCGTTGGATGATGATGCTGCGCTCGTTGCGGTGGAGGAACTCGATGGGGTCCTCGATGGTCACGATATGGCAGCGCCGCGTCACATTGATCTCCCGGATCATGGCCGCGAGCGTGGTGGACTTGCCTGAGCCCGTCGGTCCCGTGACCAGCACCAGGCCGCGTGGCTTGGCGGCGAGGGTCTTCAGCACCAGCGGCATGCCCAGGCCGTCCAGGGTCGGCGGGTCCACGGGGACGGCCCGGAAGACCGCGCCGAGGGTGCCGCGCTGGCGGTGCACGTTGACGCGGAAGCGGGAGAGGCCGCGGATGCTGTAGGCGAAGTCGAGCTCGTAGCTCTCCTCGAACTCGGTGATCTGCTCGTCTATCAGGATGGCGTAGATCAGTTCGTGGACCTGCTTCGGGCCGAGCTTCTGCGAGCTGACAGGGACGAGCTCGCCGTCAATCCGCATGGTGGGGGCGCTGTTGGCGCTGAGGTGGAGGTCGGAGGCCTTCCGGTCCATCATCATGCGCAGGAGATCGTCCACGTGGAGGATCTCAGCCGCGGACTCGTCCGGGTCGGATCCCGGCGGGCGTTTTTCCGTCGGGCCGGCGTCGGCCTGGTTCGTCTCCCGCATGAGTTGGGCATAGAAGCGGTCTATGGCGGCGCGGATCTCCCGCTCGGTGGACACCAGACGCTCGAGGCGCGCGCCGGTGCGCGCCTGGATCAGGTCGCAGGCCAGGCTGTCGAGCGGGTTCACCATGGCCACGGCCATCGCGCCCTCGACATAGGAGAGAGGCGCGACGCCGAAGCGCCGGGCCATGGACTCGGGGAGCAGGCGCACCGCCTCCAGGCTGAACGTGGCCCGCTGGAGGTCCGCCACTCTGAGCCCCAGGGCCTCGGCGATGGCGTGGGCCATGTCCTCTGGAGAAATCGCCCCCAATTCCACCAGGATGCCGCCGAGCCACCGTCCCTGCGTGCGATGGATGGCCTGCGCGCGCTCCATCATATGGCGGTCGGCCAGGCCCGCGGCCTGGACGATGTCGGCGAGGTGTTCGCTGTCGGTCCTCCCGGCGGCCTTCGCCCCCGGGTCCGTCTTAGTCACCAGTTCACTCAACTGACTTACCTCACTCGGATCTTGGGTCTCGGGAGAGGTCGGCTCCGAGGCCCGGGACAGTGCTTCCTGCGGCTAGTGGAGAAGACTCGTCGCCGACCACCGCGAGGTGGAGAGCGCCTGGCGGTTCTCATCGAGCACGGACAGCAGCGACTCCACGACCGCGGGGTCGTAACGGCGGCCGCGCTCCATGATGAAATGGGCCCGCACTTCCTCTTCGCTGACGGTCGGGCGGTAGGGCCGATCGGAGATCATGGCGTCATAGCAGTCGGCCACCTGCACGATACGGGCCAACCGCGGAATCCGTTCGCCCGCCAGCCCGTCGGGGTAGCCCCGACCATCCCAGGACTCGTGGTGGCTGCGCACCAGGGCCAGGGCGTCGCGGGAGGGCTTGAGGGGGCGGATGATCCGCTCGCCGATCACGCAGTGCTCCTGACAGGCGGCGCGCTCCTCCTCGTTGAGGGGGCCAGGCTTCATCAGGACGGCATCGCGGATGCCGATCTTGCCGACATCGTGGAGCGGGCCGAAGCTCTCGATATCCCGGATCTCGGCCTCGGACGCCCCGAGCTGCTCGGCCAGGCGCGTGGCGAGAGACGCCACCCGATGCCCGTGGCTGGCGGTGTAGTTGTCGCGGGCGTCGAGCGAGTAGATCAGGGAACGCACGGTGGCAAGATAACTCTCTCGCAGCTCGGCATGATGCTGGGCGCTTTCCACGGCCTTGGCGGCCATGTTCGCCAGTGTCGTCACCGCGCTCCGATCGCCCGGCTGGAACCCGCTCTCGCGCTTCGCCGCCAGCACCCCCACCAATCCGTTCTTGAGGCGGAGCGGCGCGCACATCAGCGAGCCGCACTCGTTCCAGGCGCGAATCTGCTCCTCCAGCCCCAGGGCGCGGTCCCACTCCCCGGTCAGCGGTTCGGGCCAGAACCAGTCGCCTTCCAGCGGGCTCAGTCCCGAGGCGCCGAGATCGTGGTAACTGTCCCGCGCGTAGACCGGGCGCCCCGTCTCCTCGTCGAAGAGCACCAGGGAGGCGGAATCGGCGCCCATGTTCTCAGTCAGGGAGTCAACCGCGAACGTGGCGATCCGGTCAATGTCCAGGGATCCCGACAACTCGGCGCTCGTGGAACACAGCCCGTTGAGTTGATTGACCCGCGCGTCCAGCATGGTCACGGTGTCCTTCAGCTCGCGGAACAGCCGGCGATTGAGAAGGCGCTGCTCCCGCTCGCGACCGCCGAGGTAGAGCACGGAGCAGAAGATCAGCACGCCCAGGCCGATCAGCATCACCGCGTCGTCGTAGGTCATCCCGAAGACCAGCGGCTGGTAGCCGAAAAGGAGCACCACGCCCAGCCAGGCGGCCAGGATGATGATGAAGCTGATGGCGAGCCAGAGGATCTCTCTGCGTTTCTCGTCCGGATCGGCGACGTCTCGGAATGACTGGAAGCGCACGGTCACGCCCCCCTCTCTGTAGTAGGGTGGACTACAGGAATAGCTCTTCCCCAGATCCCCTCGTCTGTCTTCGTCAGGTCGGCGGCGGGAGGTCGCCTCACGTCTCGCCCGTCGTCTCTCTCTTGTCGCGCGGGGATAGCAGAAGTCACCGCTATGGCTCCCCCTGCTATCCCCGCGCTCGTCAGGATATCCGGCTACGAAAGCTGTCGTTTACCAGTCGCTGTAGTTCTCGCCGTTGATCGCCGTCAGGGTGGACTTGCTGTGCACGTCGCCGCTCGCCGGGGTAGAGTAGTCCCAATCCGCCGCCAGAGTCTGATCCTGGAACGGGTCCTTGGGAAGTCCGCCGTCCGGGGTTCGGAGATACGGGCCCTGCCAGGCCGTGGCGTCAATGTCAATACCCTGTCCGCCTTGGGTGCCTGCGCCCGGGGCCGTAATCAGGTCGTCGAGGGCCAGAGGATAGTCGCCACAGTCGGCCTCGAATTGCTGGATCGCGTTGCGAAGCTGGTGCAGATCGCCCTTGAGAGAGGCCTCCTTGGCCTTGCGGCCGGCGCCCAACAGTCTGGGGATGACGATCAACGCCAGGATGGCAATCACCACGATCACGATCAGCATTTCGATCAAGGTGAAGCCCTTGCTCTTACGACTCGCCAGTCTGCTCATCATCTCGTCTTTTTCCTCCTCGCGTTTGCTCGCGAAAGTTGATTTCCGTCCGGGCTGACGCCTCGGCACGCTAGTGATATTCCACAGAGTGGAGCGAGTTTGATATGGATTGAGGGTGAATTATCGGACAGGGAGGAGGGAGGGGGGGCAGCCCCCTGATTTTCCTCCTGCTTGTCCGTGGCTTTGTTGCTTGACGGCTCTCTGCCAGCCCGTTAGAATTGGGAAAATCAATCGTGCCAACGGTTGCAGCGCCTAAAGGGCAATTCCCGCTCCCACTGAGATTCCTCCCTCCCCCGCAGTGGCCCCGGCTTGCAGAATGAGCCAGCGCGCGTCTGACCGGGAAAGGAGAGATAGCGTTTCCTCCCACTCCGGCTCCGGACTCATCGGAACCGAAAGACACCACTGCACCGACAGAAGAGAGGAGAATCATCAGAAATGAGAACGATGCACCGCTTGCTGCAAAGATGCCTTCCTGGCCACCTCGGACTGTGCGCATTTGCGCTCCTCTTGCTGGCAATGGTCGGCGTGAGTCCTGGGTACAGCACCGTACCATGGGTCCTCCTCGACCCCGGGCCGTCATCGCTTGATGGACATCCCGTGCTTGCCGGGCAATCACAAATACAGCTTGACGCGAGCAGGTATCGGGAACACGCAAGCGCTCCCTGGGAGGCTGCCATTGGGATCAACTACTATGCCGGGCAGCCAGTACCCAATCCCACCAGTATTCCCGCCCTCAACGGCCGCACGTTCTGGAACATCTGGGGCAAGGGCACGAGTGGTGACGTGATCACGCGCAATACCGCGCTGAACGAGCCCAACATGACGGATGCGGCTGGGAACTGCATCGTCTACCAGTTGATTAGCAGTACCGAAGGAACCCACAATCACCGCAGCGACTATGAGCAGCTGGAGGAGACGGAACTGCAGTGGGTATACGGTACCAGTCCTGGGACGATAAGCATTCTGGGCGATTCTAGTCCTGGTAGCCATACCGATAACTGCCTGGCCGACTTTATGAAGACGTCGGAGAGTTCTTTGAATCTGGCCTACGGGCAAACGCAAATGTCCGGCATTAGTGACATCTCGAACAACAGGGTCCTTAGCGGGATTAGCAGCTACCTCGCGTGGCGCAAGCCTTATGTGGGCAACTACACCGCTGCTTTCACGCCCACCGCTTTTGACTACCAGAGCGGATGGCCTAGCTTCATGGCGACGATAGCCGCCGGGAAACCGGCGCTCGTCTTCGCGTCATGCAATCCCGCCAACACCACTGCTCCCGACACGGTGCTCCTCGCTTGGGGCTATTGGTACGACTTCACCGATCTGCCTCCGCTCATTAAGGTTGCGGAAGTCAACTTCCAGAACGCCACGAGCCCCCCCTATTACACGCCGGAGCCGAACGTCACCCAAGCCTCGTATCCCATCAGCCCCAAGACTGGCATTCGCTATTACCAACTCTTCTACTGGACCCCACTCGCAATCTCACTCACCCCCAGCTTCACAGATGTCCCCACGAATGACGGGAACTGGGAGACGATCGAGGCCTGCGCGGACTACCGCACAGGGATCGTCGGAGGCTACGGCGACGGTACCTACCGCCCCACCCTAACCGTCACTCGTGACGCCATGGCCGTCTACATCGCGCGTGCGGTAGCTGAGGGTCCGGGCGACGAGAGCATCACCGACCCCCCTGCGACGGCGAGTTTCCCTGACGTCCCCACTACCCACTGGGCCTACAAGTATGGGGAGTACTGCTACTCGCAGGGAATCGTCGGAGGCTACGCCGACGGTACCTATCGGCCCACGCTAACCGTCAACCGTGACGCGATGGCGGTCTTCGTGTCCAGGGCCGTGCCCGAGGTAACAGGTGCGCCAGGAGCGTACAAGACCGTGGGGGATGCGTACTTCCAGAACCCCAGCAATTACCCACCGCCGACCACAGCGACCTTCAACGATGTGCCAACCGGTTACTGGGCCTACAAGTACATTGAGTACCTGAAAGCCTACTATGCCAACTCCGCCCCGGCGGGCCGACGGTACGGGGCACAGACGTTGGGGTTTTGGGATGGCACCTACTGGACCTACCAGCCCTTGCAACCCGTTGACCGTGGCACAATGGCCGCCTTCATCTGGAAAGCATGGGAGTACCCCAGGGAATAGCCTTGTCTCTGGCTGATAGCGATGCCGGGGGGAAACCCCCGGCATCATCCCGCGAGAAGGGTGCAACGCTACGCTAGCTCTTCGTCACCTGCAGCCGCAGATAGCGGTCACCGCCCTGGCGGCGGGCCTCGCCCAGGGACTCCTGGGCGGCGGAGAGCAGGCCCTCCACCGAGCGGCCGTCGGTGGGGAAGATGCCCAGGCCGAGGCTCACCGTGCACGGGTCGTCGCCGCGCTTCAGACGGCTGGAGGCCGTGCGCACGAGACGGTCCGCCAAGACCGTAGCCTCGCGGCCGGTGTGGGGGAGGAGGAGCCCGAACTGCGCGCCGGGCAGTCTCGCCACCAGGTCAATGCTGCGCACGTTGCTCCGCAGCATCCTGGCGAGGGCGAGGATCTCGTCGTCGGCCAGCTCCGCATCCGCCTCCACCAACAGCACGGAGAACTGCTGGGGATAGCGCCGGGCCCGCTCCACTTCCTGCCCGAGTCGCTCGAGGAAGTAGGACTCGGGGGCGAGCTTGGTCGCGGGGTCGGCCGCCGCGGGGCGAGAGGAGAGGGAATAGGTGTCGGACGGAACGCGCGTCGTCTCTCCAACCGCTTCGGCGTCAGCCTGCTGGGCCTCAAAGCTCTTCCTGAGTTTCGCCAGCGCGCCGCGCAACAGGTAGGAGGCGTAGTTCACGGAGATGCCGAGCTTCCTGGCGATCTCGGTCTGGTTGAGGTCGAGATAGTAGAAGTGGTAGACGACCTTCTGCTCCAGCGCCTTCAGGCGAGACACGGACTCGCGTAGGAAGATGCGGTCCTCGATCGGCAATTCGGCCTCGGCCGCGCCCTGCGTGCGCAGCTTCTCGGGGTCAATGGCGGGCATGCTATCGTCGTCATCGCCGCCGGCGGAGTCCAGGGAGGCCACTTTGCTGCGCTCCTTCGCCTCCAGCATCCGGCGGATGTTTTCCGGGGTCGTCCCCACCCGCTCGGCGATCTCGGCGAGGGTGGGCTCGCGGTCGAGCTCCTGAGTGAGGGCCTCGGTGGCCTTCATGATCTTGGTGGTGAGCTCCTGCACCCAGGCGGGCTGTTTGATCAGCTTGCCCTTGTCGCGCAGGTAGTGGCGGATCTGTCCCTCGATCAGGTGGGTGGCGTAGGTGGAGAACTGCACGCCGCGGTCGGGATCGTAGAGGTCCACCGCGTTGATGAGACCCATCGCCCCTTCCTGGAGCAAGTCCTCGTAGGACTCGCCCATTCCCGCGAACTTGCGCGCCACGGTCTGCACCAGGTAGAGGTGCTGGGAGATCAACTGATCGCGCAGGCCGATCTCCCGGGTGGTGTGATACTCCCGCACCAGGGTGTCCACTTCCTGGCGGTCGGGAGAATTCTGCTTGGCTCTTGGCATATCCCTAGCCCGCACCGGAGGGCGGGTCGGCCCTCCGGTGTCTCGCCCTAAGGTGCACTCGCGCTGCTACTTCGACTCGCCGCCGAGGGACCCCACGATGGAGTAGATCGGCGAGATGACTGAGACCGCGATGAACCCGACGATCAGCCCCAGTCCGACAATCATAAGCGGTTCGATCAGGGAGGTCAAGCCCTTCAAAGTGGAGTCCACCTCCTCGTCATAGAAGTTCGCCACTTTGCTGAGCATCTGGTCCAGGCGCCCGGTCTCCTCGCCGACGGCGATCATCTGCGTCACCATCACCGGGAACACCTTGCTGGCGAAGAGGGGAGTGCTGATCTTATCGCCCTCCTTGATGCTGACGCGGGCCCGCGCCACGACCTCCGAGACCACCCGGTT
>CAZUGW010000080.1:0-11207 GCA_964620055.1 uncultured bacterium | reverse complement strand
CCGCCGAGCGCGGGATATGGTAATCTCAAGTCACGCAACCCCGACGCCGGAGTGGCGGAACTGGCAGACGCACGGGACTTAAAATCCTGCGCCCGAAAGGGTGTGTGGGTTCGATTCCCACCTCCGGCACCAGGCCCTCTCGCTAGGGATAGGGTTATCCGGGTTGGGCGAGGGGCACGGAAGGGACCTGCCCTACCAGTACGACTTCCGATACTTCTTCTGCACTTCCTCGAGCGGCGCGCCCACGATCTCGATCCTCGCCGGGTCGCCCTCGCCCAGCCCCCGCGCCGCGCAGAGCCGCAGGTGTTCGATCTCCGCGGGGTCGAGGCCCATCACCATCGTCCCGACCACGTCGGTCGCCACGGGATCGGTCCCGGCGATGATGACGTCGGTCTTGACGGGACTCCCTGCGGTCTCGTGCCGCTCGGAACCGACCAGCCCGTCAATCACGCATAGCTTCGCGCGCATCACTGTCGCCAGGTCGCAGAGGCGCTTGTGGAGTTCGCGATGGATGATCTCATGATCGGGGATCACCGCACCCATCAGGTTGCTGATGCCCCACATACTCTTGCCAACTCATGCCCTGCGAATGAACTGCTCCTGTGAAACCAGATGAATCTCTTGATCTCTAGACGAGACTAGCGCCTCCTCCCAGCCCTGTCGCAGCGGTTCAGGGCAATTCCTGATGGCATATTCGCAATATGCAACCTCTCGATCCCTGACATCGAAGCCCCTGGGAACCAGGTGATAGGTCTTCTGACCCTCCACCAGGTCCGTGCCGAACGTGTTAATGGAGGAGAACTTGATATAGAATAAGTTCTTCGCCATGTAGTGCTTGTACCACGCAACCTTTTCGTCGAAGTCTCTGCCGTCTTGGGGTAGCAGATCGCTATTCACAGTGATCCTGTCGTCAGCTAACCTTTGCCGTGCTTCCAACGGCGAAAGGGCCTTCCCGCTTTCCTCCAAGAAGTATGCGTTGTTTCCCGGATCGAAGAGGATCCATTTCCCCATCTCGTTGATATACACCATCGAAACAACATGGGACTCGAAGTCATTGGGACTGAACGGGAGACAGTGTATCGTCCTCGCCAATAAACCGATTGATAAGCAGCATTCCGTGAATACAATGGCTTGCAGGCGGCAGTACACTCCGAATTCTCGACCTTTACCGTAGGCATAGTCCAAAATGGAGAGAGAATCTTTTGGAACAAACTCCACGTCCTTGGCGCCGCCATTATGAAGCACATGGTCGTGAACCCAGCGCGACAGATTCGCGGCCTTCGAAAAGGCGCTTCCCTGACCAGCCACTTCAACAACAGGATATTTGCTGTTTAGGAGTGCATACTTCGGATGATCGATATCATGTTCAATATGGAAACCTTCGGTTGAACACGTGAAATCGCTGAATACTTTCAACGCGCCAGTCAACAGCAAGAACTCGCTGTTCATCTCTTGCTTCGCCTCACCTGGAGTGTGGACAAAGGTCCGCTCGCCTACATGTATACCATCTCATCGCTGCTTTTGCATTGAAACGACGAAGACGGGCTTTGGTCCTGCATTTACCATTGCCCTCCAGACCGATACTTCTTCCGCACCTCCGCTACCGCGGCCCCAACCACTTCGATCTTGGCCAGGTCCCCCTCCCCCAGCCCCCGCGCCGCGCACAGCCGCAAGTGATCAATCTCTCGCGGCTCCTGCCCCATCACCAGGCAGCCGATCGTGTCCGTGGCGACGATATCTGCCCCGGCGATGATCACGTCCGTCTTCACCGGCGTCCCCGCCGTCTCGTGCCGCTCCGACCCGATCAGCCCATCAATGATCGTAAGCTTCGGCCGCAGCACGGTGGCCAGATCACTCAGCCGCTTGTGCAACTCCCGGTGCATGATCTCGTGGTCGGGTACAACCGCGCCCATCAAATTCTTCACGTTCAAAGTGACGCCGGCCATGGAGTGGCACTTGAGCTTCGGCAGGTTGATGAGACAGGTGGCGTTGTAGATCGTGCTCGACAGCCGCACGCGATTGAGGGAGAGCGCGTGCGGGATGACCACCTCCTCCGTCTCATCCCGGAAGGCGTTCACCAGCCGTACGCCCAGGCGCTCGGCCAACTCCGGCAGGCCCACCATCTGGAAGGCGCGCTCCGTCCGCTCCAGGGTCGCCCCGCCCTCCGCGATGGTGATGTTCCTCACGCCCTGATACTGCAGCCACTCCACCACCGCCGCGATCACGCGCGGATCGGTGGTCACGCCGGTGTCGGGCAACATGGGCTCGACGTAGTTGGGCTTCAGCACCACCACGTCGTCCGGCCGCACCACCTCGGCCGCGCCGAGGCGCTCCAGAGCCTCGTGGACCATGGCGCGGGGATCTTCGCCGTGGGAGATGGCAACCAGGGGACGTGACACCGTCGTCCTCCGCCTCCTACCGGCTGAACCTCGCTCCCGCCACGAACAGGCCTTCATCGCCAAGGTCCCGCGCGCCGAGGAGGAAGTCCACGTTGCTCCGCCCAGGGACGACCGGCAGCGCGAGCAGGACATCGGCGCGAAGGTCGTTCGGGTCGAAGACGTCCACCGAGAGCATCCCGTGCTTGCCGACGCGGAGGTCGGCCCCCACCCCGAGGCGAGAGCGGATCAGGCCGTAGCGCAGGATGTGATCGCCTCTCCGCTCGCCGAGCTGGATATCGGCGGAACTGCTCTCCCCGATGTCGTCTATCCCGAGCCGCAGAAAGCGGTTCTCGTGGATGGAGACGTAGAGATCGCCCGTGGAATAGATCCGCCCCGCCGCGGGACCATAGAGCACGTCGAAGCGGGCGTTGATCTCCGGCGGCTTGAGGCGCTCGCGAATTGCCTGCGACACCTCCGCCACCTTGCCCATCTCCTGCACGGTCCGCGGGATCGCGGGCGCCGCCTTCCGCACCTCCTTGGAGGCCACCTCGAGGTCCGCCGTGATGCGCTTGACGGCCGCCGCGGACTCCCGCATATCGGTCAGCGCACCTCGCAGGTCGGCTTGCACTTTCTCGTCCCCGGTCAGCTTCTCGACCTCCGCGGTGATCCGCTCCAGATTGGCGGAGGTTTCCCGCGCGCTTCGCACGGTCGCCTCGAGGTTGTCCAGCGTCTCCCCCTTCTCGACGCGCCGGCGGAGTTCGCCAGTCACCGCCTTTACGTCGGCCGAGGCCAGGCGGATATTCTGTAGAGAGGCCCCCAGTTGCGGTCCCGTAAGCTCGGTCATTTTCGTCGTGGAGTTCACCAGCCGCGCCGCCGCCTCCGAGGCGGCCGCGAGGCTGTCCAGCGCGCGCTTCACCTTGCCCACGATCGCCTCATCGGAGAGCGTGGTGCGCAGCAATTGGGCGGTGCGGTTCAGGTTCTGCAGCACCTCTGCGCCGGAGGCGATCAGCTCGGTGAGACCGGGGGCGGAGACACCGGTGACGCACTGACCGTACTCCAGCTTCCTTCCCTGGGGCCGCCGCGTCGCCGGCGGGAGCACCTCCACGAATCGCTCCTGGATCAGGCCGGAGGTGGAGACCTGGAACCGATACGTGTCGTACAGAGTCGCGCCGCGATGGATCCCCAGATAGACCTTCGCCTTGAGCGTGGCGGAGTCGAGCTCCACCGACTGCACCTCGCCGATCTGCACCCCGGCCATCCGCACCGGGTCGCCGGAGACCAGCCCCTGCGCGTTGTCGAAAATCACGCACACGGGATAGGTGGCCGCGCCCGGTCTCAGGCCGGTGAGGGAGAAGGCGAAGTAGGCCAGCAGCGCCAGGCCCAGCAGCGCGATCAGGCCAACCTTGACTTCCGCTCCCCTGTACATGCGATCCCTACTCCCTCTCTCCGCTCACTCCGTCATCGGCCCTTCCGGGTTGCCGGAGAGGAACTGTCTCACGGCCGGGTCGTCGCTCTGCTCCAACTCCGGGATAGACCCCGTCGCCAGGAACCGGCCTCGATGCAGGAGGGCCGCCCGGTCGCAGACTCGCCGCAAGCTGGCGACGTCGTGCGAGACGATCACCGAGGTCACCCCCGTACGCTCTCTCAAGCTTCGGATCAGGTTGTCAATCGCCGCGGCGTAGATGGGATCCAGGCCGGCGGTGGGCTCGTCGTAAAGCACGATCTCCGGCTCTATCGCCAGCGCCCGGGCGACTCCCACTCGTTTGCGCATGCCCCCGGACAGTTCCGCGGGCCGCAGTTGCGCCGCCTGCGCCACATCTACCATTTCCAGCAATCGGTGCACCCGACCTGCCAACTCCTCGTGCGGAACTAAGCGGTGCTCCACCAAACCGACCGCCACATTCTCCTCCACTGTCATGGAATCGAACAAGGCCGCTCCCTGGAACACCAATCCCATGCCCCCGCGCACTCGATCCAGTTCCCGCTCGCCCATCCGGGTGATGTCCTCGCCGTTCACGAAGATGCTCCCGCTGGTCGGCCGGATCAGCCCCATCATCAGCCGCAGCAGCGTGGTCTTGCCCATGCCGCTCCGGCCCATCACCGCGAAGATCTCCCCGCGCGGCACGGTCAGGTCCACGCCGTCCAGGATCGTCGCCCCGTTGACGACATAGCACACCCGCTCCAGCCGAATCGGCGGAGTGTCGCGGACTGTACTCTCAGGCTCCACGCGCGGTTCCCTGTTCATGCTATGGCGTATAGAGAATCGCCGTCAGCGCCAGATTCGCGGCATAGATCAGCACGATGCTCAACACCACTGAACTGATCGTGGCCGCCCCCACTCCGGCCGCGCCCCCGTTAGCGCGCAGGCCCTGCCGACAGCCCACCAGCGCGATGATCGCGCCGAAAAAGAACGCCTTGAGGATCCCCCCCGACACGTCGGGCCACTCCAGCCACTGCCGGATGGAGGCGAGGTATTCGCCGCGGGCTATCCCGAAGTGGGAGGATAACAGATACGCGCCGAAGAGCCCGGAGGCGTCCGCCACGATGGTCAGCAGAGGAAGCATGAGCAGACACGCCAGTAGCCGCGGCACGACCAGGTAGTACACCGGGCTGATGGCGAGAGCGCGCAGCGCGTCCACCTGCTCCGTCACCGTCATGGTCCCCAGTTCCGCCGCGTACGCGCTCCCGATGCGCGCCGCCACCACTACCCCGCACAAGGCCGGCCCCAACTCCCGGGTGATGGCGATGGCGGTGCTCCCGCCGAAGTAACTGGTCACCCCGAATTTCACCGTCATCGTCGCCGTGTGCCAGCTCCAGGCCATGCCCACCAGTAGCAGCGTGATCACGGCAATGGGCAGGGAGTCGGTGCCGGCGATGGACATCTGCAGCAACGTGCGCCGCGCCCCCACCTTGCCGCGCGCCAGAAAACCCAACGCGCCGGCGACGAGTATCACCTCATCGCCGACGAAGGCCAGGAACGCGATCGCCCTGCGGCCTACTGCCGCGACCATCTTCACCCCCGGTAACCGGATACGATCTCAACGCAGAGACGCAGAGGGCGCGCAGACTGCGAAAAGGGAATCAGATTCTCGATCCGCAGAGAACTGCGTTCTTCATGCACCCGTCTCTGGAACAGGCGGCATGATGGCACCCAAGATCTCTATCAAAACCGGAGCCCGAACGCGCGCGATTCGGTAGATCTCCCTGTAGTTAACCCTGTCGTACTCGTGGCTAATCAGGTTGCGCAGGCCGATGATCTCTTTCCAGGGCAGCTCGGGGTGCGCTTCGCGGAAAGAGACTGTCACCCGGCGCGCGGCCTCACCGAGGATTTCGAGCTTCCTTTCCACAGACAGCCGGACCTGCTCTGTGTCGTCATCAAGAAACCGGTGCAAGGAAAGCCCATCAGTAAAACGTACGACGGCCTTTGCCGCCTCTAGCATGTCCCAGAGGTGAGCTGCATCGCGCGCCTCAGGCTGCATAGATCACTTCGTGGTTGGCGAGGATGTGGTGCCGCCGGAACGGGTTCCTGAGCGTCTCCTTTTCCACGAGGTCCACCTTCCGACCGAACAATTGCTGCAGTTCCTCTTCGGCGTGCATATGGTCGAAGAGATCCCACTCCGCGTCCTCCTGGAAGACTACCAGCACATCCACATCGCTCTCGGGGCCGAAATCCTCCCGCAGCGCCGAGCCGAAAATCGCCAACTCCTTCACTCGCCACTTGTGGCAGAACTCTTCGATCCGCGCTCGGTCAATTGTGATCGCGAGAGGCATATCGCATCCCCATTGGCATCTTCGCTTCTCCTATCCTCGCATGGACAGGAAATACGCGTGCACCCGCGTATCGTCCGTCAACTCCGGATGGAACGACAGCGCCAGCAGCTTGCCCTGCCGCGCGGCGACGATCTGTTCCCCCTGCCGCGCCAGCACCTCCACCTCCGGCCCCACCGACTGGATGATCGGCGCCCGGATGAACACCGCCCGCGCCGGTCCGCCGTTCACGCCCGCAAAGTCGAGGTCGGCCTCGAAGCTGTCCACCTGCCGGCCGAAGGCGTTGCGCTCCACCGTGATGTCCATCACCCCGAGGCGGGGCTGGTCCGCCATGCCCCCCTCGATCCGCTTCGCCATCAAGATCATCCCCGCGCACGTACCCAGCAGCGGCCGGCCGGAGGCGGCGAACTCCTGGATCGGCTCCACCAGCCCGTAGCGCGCCATCAGCTTCCCGATGGTGGTGCTCTCTCCTCCGGGGAGGATGAGCGCCTCCACGGCCTCCACCTCTTCCGGCGTGCGCACCGTGATCGCTTCGACTCCCAGGCGACGCAAGGCCTCCAGGTGCTCGCGCACCGCGCCCTGCAACGCCACCACGCCTACGACCAAACCAACCTCCTGCGGCCTAGTTCTTATCCCAGGTCCACGGACCGACCAGCAGTGCGCTCACAAAGGTGGCGCAAACCAGCACCCATATGTAAACCCAGCCGGGCATTTTCCCTGTCCCCGTCAGCCCAATCGCCAGCCCCACGCCCAACCAGATACCGGCGACTCCGATCCCTCGGCCGATCATAGTTCCTCTCCTCTTACTGTGTGCCCGCCTGCGGGCGGCTAGATGTGCTGCTGTTAGCTATTACCGCTTTCTTCACCAACCGCGCGTCTGCAACAGCTCTTTCTCGTCCAATTTCGCGATGTCCAGGCCCGGCATGGCCTCTCCGATGCCCGCGGAGACGCGCGCGACGACCTCCGGTTTGTCATAGTAGGTCGTCGCCTCCACGATCGCCTTCGCCCGCGCCGCCGGGTCGTTGGACTTGAAGATCCCTGATCCCACGAACACCGCCTCCGCGCCGAGCTGCATCAGCAGGGAGGCGTCCGCGGGAGTGGCGATCCCACCGGCCGCGAAGTTCGGCACCGGCAGCTTCCCGGTCTTCGCCACCTCGCACACCAACTCGTATGGCGCGCCGAACTCCTTCGCCGCGGTCATCAGTTCCTCTGTCGGCAAGACGGTCAACCGGCGCATCTCGTCCTGGACTTGCCGCATGTGGCGCACGGCCTCGACCACGTTCCCGCTGCCGGCCTCGCCCTTGGTGCGGATCATCGCCGCGCCCTCGCCGATTCGCCGCAAGGCCTCCCCCAGGTTGCGACAGCCGCACACGAACGGAACCTTGAACTGGTGCTTGTCAATGTGATAGCGATCGTCGGCCGGCGTAAGCACTTCGCTCTCATCCACGAAATCCACGCCCAACGCCTCCAGCACCTGGGCCTCGGCGAAGTGCCCGATCCGCGCCTTGGCCATCACGGGGATGGTCACCGTGGCCATGATTTCCTTGATCTTCACCGGGTCGGCCATGCGCGCCACGCCGCCCTGCGCGCGAATGTCCGCCGGCACCCGCTCCAGGGCCATCACCGCCACCGCGCCGGCCTCCTCCGCGATCTTCGCCTGCTCCGCGGTGGTCACGTCCATGATCACCCCGCCCTTGAGCATCTCCGCCAGGCCGACCTTATTGCGCCAAGTTGACTTCTCGGTCATCTCATCTCCTCGAAGCGCGACCCACCGCGCCGGGCTGTCCCGGCGAGGTCTCGTGCTCTCGTATTCTCCCTCCTATCTTATTACTCTCTCGCCCGCCCTGCAACCCCGCGCGGACGCGCGCAAGCTCCTGAAACGTCATCGCGCCCTTCTGTCCCGCACTTTCCCCCCCATTATCCTCCTCCCCCCGGACGTGGTATCTCCTTTTGCGGCCGCCGCGGGAGGACCACCTTCCGCGGACTTTCCGTGTCGCTTTCGCGAGAAACGCAGCCGGGGCCGCACACGAAAGGTCTGGGATCATGAAAGACCGCTCGCAATTGAGGGTAGCGCGCGCCGCGCGCGGGCCGGAGGGCATCCTGCATCTCTCCGTGGAGCCGCGCCGCCGACGGCTCCGCTATGAGGTGATCGGCCTGGGCTGCTTCGCCCTGGGGTTCCTGCTCATCGCCAACCTCCACAGCCCCTCCGGCGTCGTCGGCCCCTATCTGAATCTTGCCCTCTCCTTCCTCTTCGGCACGGTGGGATCGAAGGCCATCGCCGGCGCGTTCGTGTTGGCCGGTATGGTAATGGTCCTGCGCTGGGAGCCCCTTCCCTTTGGCCGCCTGGCCCTGGGCTTTGGGGTGCTGCTGTGGATCGGCCTCGGGATGTGGCAGCTTGCAGTTCCCGACGGGTCGCTGGGGGGGCTGGGCTTTGCGGCCCAGCCCGGCGGCGTCTTTGGGGCCGCGCTCGCGGCCGCCCTCCGCCCGCTCGTGGGCCGCACCGTGGGAATGGTCGTCCTGTCCCTGGCCGGGCTGTGTACCGTGGGGTATGTCACCGACACGCCCCTCGCCCACATGTTCGCCGGCCTGTTCCTGGCCCTAGCCTATGCGTTCCGGGCCGTGATCCGCACCATCGCCCACCTCCACCTGCCCCGGCGCCGGGCACCCCTGCCGCTGCCCGCTGCGCCCAAGCGCCCGGTGGAGCCGCCCTACGTGCTCCCGCCCAAGCAGCCCGATCCGCCGGCCCCACCGCCCCAGCTCGAGCTGGTCAAGCCCGAGCCGGAAATCGAGGAGGAGCCGGTCGCCAAGGTGAGGCGGCCGCGGCCCAAGCCCGGCGAGTACCAACTCCCGCCCCTTAGCCTCCTCTCACCTCCCCCGGCCTCCAAGGGCTCGGAGCGAGATCAGGCCGGCAGCTCCGACATCCTGGAAAAGGCCCTGGCCAGCTATGGCATCGAGGCGCGCGTCGCGGGTATCGAGCGCGGCCCGCGGGTGACGCGCTATGAGATCCACCTGCCGCCCGGCGTGCGCGTCAGCCGCGTCACCAACCTGGCCGACGACCTCGCCTACGCCCTCTCCGCGCTGGCCGTCCGCGTCGAAGCCCCCGTCCCCGGCAAGGGCGTGATCGGCATCGAGGTGCCCAACACCGAGGTCACCTTCGTGCACCTCCGCGAGATCCTGGAATCGCCGGCGGCCTCGCGCTTGAAATCCCGAGTCGGGTTCGCGCTGGGGCGCGACATCTCCGGACATCCCATGATGGCCGACCTCGCCACCATGCCCCACCTGCTCATCGCCGGCGCCACCAACTCCGGCAAGAGCGTCTGCCTGAACTCCCTCATCGCCACCTTCCTCTGCCGCGCCAAGCCCGACGAGGTGAAGATGCTCCTGATTGACCCCAAGCGCGTCGAACTCAGCCTCTTCGAGGGCATCCCCCACCTCGCCGCGCCGGTGGCTCACGACGCCCGCGAAGCGGCGGGGCTGTTGCGCTGGGCGATCCGGGAGATGGAACTGCGCTACGTCCAGTTCGCCGACCTCGGGGTGCGCAATATCGTCGGCTGGAACGAGCGGGCGAAGATGGACGACGAGCTCGAGGCGATGCACTACATCGTGATCGTGATTGACGAGCTGGCCGACTTGATGATGCAGGCCGCGACGGAGTTCGAGACCTCCATCTGCCGCCTGGCCCAACTTGCCCGCGCCACGGGGATTCACCTCGTGGTCGCCACCCAGCGGCCGTCGGTGAACGTCATCACCGGCACCATCAAGGCGAACATCGCCTCCCGCATCGCCTTCGCGGTGGCCTCCCAGGTGGACTCGCGCACCATCCTCGATGTGAACGGCGCGGAGCGGCTGGTCGGGTCTGGCGACATGCTCTACCTGCCGCTCGATGCCCCCACCGGCAAACCTGTCCGCATCCAGGGCGCGTACGTGAGCGAGAAAGACATCAACGCGGTGGTCGGGTTCCTGAAGCAGCAGGCCAAGCCCGAGTTCGCCCAGGCCGCGCTGGAGACCATCGGCTCGACCCGGATCGCGGGCAAGCCGGAGGAGGGCGACGTCGCGAGTGACCCGATGTTCGAGAAAGCCCTCGAGTTCGTACTCGCCACCAAGCACGCCTCCGCCTCCATGCTCCAGCGCAAGTTCAAGCTCGGCTACACCCGCGCCGCCCGGATGATTGACCTCATGGAAGAGCAGGGTTACATCGGCCCCAACGACGGCAAGAAGCCGCGGGAAGTCTACGGCGCGCCGGGCCGGCCGATCTCGGGGATGGTGAGGAGAGACGCGACGGAGGGCGAAGGCGATCTCGGGTCGTTCGAGGACGAGACGGAGGGCGGGGAGGAGTAGGGGCCACCCGCGGATCGCCCGGTTACGCTCGGCGTTCCACTGTCGCCAACGCTGAAGCTCCAGAAGCGAGAGGACACCACGCGATGGCCCACCCACGCTCGCGCCTTGTCAACCCGAACCGTACGCTCTTGCGGCGGTGTTCCCTTCTGCCGCTGCTTGTGACCATGGCGCTGTTCTGTGGGTGCCACTCGCGGTCGCGTGAGAATTACCGCGGGCTCCGTTTCGTCATGTCGTCAGACGGCAAGCAGGTCGCGTTCACCTATCACCTCCGCAGCGAGCGGCCGGACCAGTGGGGGTCAAACCGTTACCTTCTGGCGGATCTGAGCGGCGGCACTGCGGTGCGGCCTGGCCCGTTCTCCCGCGACAAGCCGATCTGGGACCGGGTGCTCGGCTGGTCGGAGCAACAACAGGCCTTCGTCATCGAGCGGAAGCGGCCGCTGGGGCCGTACGGCGCTCACCCCCACTGCCATGTCGCACTGGAGATCCTGACCTCCTCGCTGAAGGGCGGCGAGAAGCGCGTCTGTGTCTGGCCTTCAGTGGGTTTCGACGAAAACCATGAAGACTATGAGGTAAGGCTCCTGGGTCTGACCGCTCGACAGGACCGTGTGTTCTTCGCGGAAGACGTCGGCTCCGCCTCCCCGAAGCAACAGCGCCTGGGAAGCGTGGATCTAGTGTAGTGTCCCTAACGCTTCTTTACATTTGGCGATCTTAGCCAGGATGCGT
>CAZUGW010000079.1:0-11432 GCA_964620055.1 uncultured bacterium | reverse complement strand
TGTGACCTCGGCAAAGGGCCGGGGCTGTGCCTGCGCGATTCCGGCATGATCCCCAACCGGCGATTGCGCGACCTGGTGACACGCGCGGCAGAAGAGGCGAAGCTCCCCCTGCAGTACGTAACCATGGAGCGCGGCACCACCGATGGCACCCCCATCCAGGTGCATGGCGAGGGCGTGCCCGCGGTCTATATCGGCACTCCCACTCGCTACATCCACTCCCATGCCGGGATTATTGACGAGACCGACTTTGACCAAACTGTGCAGTTGCTGGTGGAAGTAGTGATGCGGCTGGACGGCGAAACCGTCGCGGGACTAACCAGTTTCGGAGCGTAACGCGAGTAGGGGCACGGCATGCCGTGCCCAATTGAAGAGGAGCTATCATGCCGACCATGAGAATTGACGCGCACACCCATGGAGACTTCGCCAAGCTCACCCTGCCGCCCGCCGAGTACGTCGCGGACTGCCGAGCGCGGGGCATTGAGCGCATCGTGTTCATCACCAACCCGGAGCCGTGCCGCGTGGCTTACGAGGCCCTGCCGGATTTCGTGATCCCGGTTCCCTGGGTGGACATTGACAAGGTGACGATCAAGGAGATCCAGGATTGCCTGGACTGGGGCGCGAAGGGGATCAAGTTCATTGACCCACAGTTCTCCTACGGCGACCCGCGCTACGACCCGATCTATAGTCTCATCGAGGAGCGCGGCAAGGTATGCATGTTCCACACCGGCTACCTCGGGCTGGGCCTGGACGACTATGGGATGCCGCGCAAGCCGCGCCCCACCGACATCTCTCTCATGCGCCCCGCGGCCGTGGACTGCATGGCCCGCCGCCACCCCAAGCTCAAGATCCTCATGGCCCACTTCGGCAACCCGTGGTGGGAAGAGGCGTGGAAGATCACGTGGTCCAACCCGCTCGTCTATGCTGAACTCAGCGGCGGCACGGCCTACCGCCGCTCGCTGCGCATGTGGGAGGACATCTTCGCCCCCAACGGCAACCTCGACACCGAGACGCTGAACAAGGTGCTGTTTGCGAGCGACGTGAGCTTCTTCTCCCGCCCCGGCCAAGAGGGCTTCGAGCCGTACTTCACGTTCTACGACGCGCTCTACGAGGTCATCAAAGCCCCGGCGGAGTTGCGGGAGAAGATCAACCGGGGGACGGCGGGGGAGTTGTTCGAGTTGTAGGGCGGGCGTGCCTACGCCCGCCAACGGATCGGGCGGGGTTCGGTGACCCCGCCCTACAGCAGCGCCAACGCATAGACGGCCTTGTCCAATCCATCGGGCCACCCATCGGGCTCAATGCTCTCCAGTACGAAGCCGGCCGCCTCGTAGAACGCCCGAGTCGGGACATACGGCGCGTAGTCGGTGGTCGCGGCCACTGTCTGCACGCGAATGCGGGTGATGCCGGCCCGGCGGGCTCGTTCCAGCATCCACGCGAGCATCTGCTTCCCTAGACCTTGGCGGTGTCGGTCGCGCGCTACGGCGATCCAGCAGATCTCCCATTCGTCGGGGCGCGCCTCCCATACGAGGAAGGCGACAATCTCGCCGGACGAGGCCGTCGCAACTACGCCGGGGGGACCAACGACCTCACGCACCGTTCCCACCTCATCGGGGGAGAACCACTCAGACAGCGACGCGATCAGGGCGGTCATCCCCGGCGCGTCTTGCGGGGTCGCGTCGCGAAGTTGCACGTCGTTCATCAGTCCCTCCTCGCCACAAACACCATCTCCCCGCTCTCCGCGGTGAACTCGCTTCGGTCGAAGTCCCCGTACAGCGCCTCTACCTCGAACCCGCAGGCCTCCAGCATCCACTCCATCTCGAAGCGGAAGAAGTAGCGCAACTCGAGCAGATGCTCCCGCACCGTCGTCTCGCCGGTCGGCGATGTGCACTCGTACCGCAGAGTACAAGTCAGCTCCTGATCCCGGAGATCGAAGGTGGTGCTCCCCGACGAGGTCACCCGGTTGCCATCTGGTCCGGTGAACTCCTCCGCGGGCTCCTCCCGT
Source organism: uncultured bacterium (assembly GCA_964620055.1). Lineage (GTDB taxonomy): Bacteria > Armatimonadota > Hebobacteria > Hebobacterales > Hebobacteraceae > CAZUGW01. The sequence continues at coordinate 9,433 of CAZUGW010000079.1, read as the reverse complement.
CCGCCCTGCGCGAGCCGCGAAGGGCGCAACTGGAACACATTGATGACGAGCCGGCCGTCTGGCGGAAGGTGCTGCGCGCAGCACTGCAGACACGCGCGCTGCTCATCCCGTGTCAGGAGCGCCTGGAACGCGTGGAACGGGATAATGACGAGGTTGACCCGCCGACCGAGGTCGAACGCCGTCATGTCTCCCTGCACCAGCGTCACGCGCTCTTGCACGGTAGATGTCTCGGCCGCGAGCTTACGTCGGGCCACGGCCAGCATGTGCGGAGAGATGTCCAGCCCGGTCACGTTCGCGCCGCTGCGCGCGAGCGGCAGTGTCACGCGCCCCGTCCCGCACGCGAGTTCCAGCACCGGCCCCGGGAGCTTCGCCGCTAGGCTGACGTACAGGCCGATATCCCGCTCGCCCCAGTCTCCGGCCACTCCGCAGTCGTATATCTCTGCCGTCCACGGGTCCTCGTACTTGTTCATGTCCGGCCTCTTCATTGCCGCGTCCCTTTCCCCGGCTTCGCCACAAACACCATCTCCCCGCTCTCCGTCGTGAACTCGCTCCGGTCGAAGTCGCCATAGAGCGCCTCCACCGCGAAGCCACAGGCCTCCAGCATCCACTCCATCTCGAAGCGGAAGAAGTAGTGGAGCGCGAGCAGGTGCTCAGACTCGGTGGTGCTGCCATCCGCGGCTGTGCGTTCATAGTGCCAGCGTGAGCGTAGCGTCTGATTGGCCAGATCGTACTCCGACTCGCCGGACCATCGCACCGTCTGCCCGTCCGGCCCCGGGAATTCTTGGGGGCCTTCTGCCAGTGGGGTAGGCGAGGTGAGACGACTCAGGCGCGGGTTGAAGACGTCTATCGCGAGCCGCCCGCCGGATTCGAGATGCGCTCTGCATCGTTCGAGACAGGCCCGCTGCTCGGCGCGCGTCAGCAGCACCTGGAACGCGCTGAAGGGGATGATGGCGAGCGCGAACTGCCGGCCCAGATCGAAGCTAGTCATGTCGCCGCGAACTAGCGCCACTCGCGCGGCCACCTCTGCAGGTTCCCGCTCCAGTTTGCGGTGAGCCACTGCGAGCATCGGATCCGAGATATCCAGACCCGTGATGCGAGCCCCGGCGCGGGCAAGCGGTAGGAGAACCCGCCCCCGTGCCGCAGGCGAGTTCCAGCACCTCGCCCTCGGCCTGCTGGGCCAGCGCGAGCCAGAAAGGAACGTCGTTGCCCCGCCCCTGGCTCTGGTAGTCGTAGATCTCGGCCGTCCAGGGGTCCTCGTAGCGATTGAGATCGGTCTTCATGTGCTAACCTCCTCGGGGTTCTTATCTTCTCACGGGTCCAAGTTCTCCAGCTCCCTCGTCTCCAGGTTCAGTCGCCGGTAGAAGCAGTTGCGCGGCTGGCCCTGCCGGTTCTTGGTGTGGCAGATCCCCTCGCGCCGCGGGCGGACGGTGAAGAGCAGGGAGTTCTGCTCGCAGTTCACATAGACGTCCACCAGTGCGAACGTGTCGCCCGAGGTCTGGCCCTTGACCCACAACTTGTTTCGCGAAGTGCTCCAGAAGGTGAGGGTCCGGGTGGCGATGGACATGTCGAGCGCCTCGGAATTGATGTACGCGACCAGGATCACCTCCCGCGTGTCCGCGTGCTGCACCGCGACGGGGAGCACGCCCGTGCGTTTCTCTGCGATCTTCTCCAGCTTCGACCAGTCGAGTTGGAGGGTGGGGCCTTCTTCGAGTGGGTTCATGTTCTCTCTTTCGCTCGGGCACGACATGTCGTGCCCCTACGGTCCTCGGTCAGGTCGCGGCTCATCACGATCACCCCATCCCAAGTCTCATAGCCCAGGCTCTGGTAGAGCGCTTGGGCGGCGGAGTTGTCGCGGTGGGTGAGCAGGCAGGTGCGATAGGCCCCGAGCGCGGCGTGGGCCTGTTCCGCCTCCTGCACCAGGCGACGGGCGATCCCGCGGCGGCGGTACTCGGGATGCACGGCGAGGCGCTGCACCCAGCCCCAGCCGCGCTCCAGGCTGCCGATGACGGTGCCGACGAGTTTGCCGTCACATTCGGCTACGAGGAAGAAGCCGAGCTGGGTGGCGAGCTTGCGGGCGATCATCTCCGGGGTGTCGTTGCCGCCGAGGTGAAAGCCGACGGCCTCCCAGAGGGCAACCACGGCGGCGTGATCGGCGCGGCGGTAGGGGCGGAGGGTGACCTCGCCCCTGCGGGCCTTACCTGACCGTACCGACGCAGATGAAGTAGCTGAAGCAGTGGAAGTAGCGGCCTTGCTGCGCTTGCGCCGACATATCGGTGTACCAGGCATCTAGCTCCTCCTGAGTTATGCAACCTCTGCTCACGTGGCCGTCACGAAGAGGCCAGCAGAGGTAGCAGTCGTTGGGCGAGTAGCTGTCGCTCCAGTTCGTGTACGCCTCAAGTTTGACGTCCGCCAACCCGGCCTCTCGAAACAGCGAGAGCAACTTGCGGCCGGTGCGGCCGTCAACACTTCCGCCTCCGCCGCAATCCGTGTGCACGGCCACGAACTTGCGCTCGGCGGCCTTGTCAGTCGCGTTGTACGCGAGTGTGTCCCAGTCGGCCTCATTCGCTACCACGCGACCTCCCGGCCGAACCACGCGAACTGCCTCCGCAAGGGCGACCAGCGGGTCCTCCAGGTATTCCAGCGTCTCGCGGCAGAACCAGGCATCAACGGTGTTATCGGCCAGGGGCAGGGACCGGATATCGTCGTGGTGGACAGAGACGATATCCTGCATGCCATGTGCGGCAATACGCGCGACTGCTTCCTCAACCTTCTCCTGCCGATGCTCGATGGCGATGATGCGGCCGGAAGGCGCGACGCGAGAGGCGATGAGAAGCGTGCGGAGTCCGTCGCTGCAACCCGCGTCCAAGATCACCTCCCCTGGCCTGGGCGAGAGCGCCTCCAGGCAGTGTTGCCACTCCGGATCCTGCTCCCACGGCGCAAGCAGTTCGGGAACGAGGCCCCGCTCCCGCGCCTCCCATTCCTCCCGCAGGATGGCCATCACCACTACGTCTGTCCACTGCCCGCGCTTGAGTTTCGCGCGGCGCATCACTCCCTCCCGCCTGAACCCAACCTTCTCATAGCACCTGATCCCCCGCGGGTTGTGGGAGCCGACCTGCAGCCAGATACGCTGCAGCCCCAACTCCTCGAAGCCGATGCGCACCGCCTCCCGCGTGGCGGCCGTGCCGTGCCCCTGGTTCCACGCGGTCTTGTCGCCGATGATGATGCCGTAGAACGCAGTCTGCCCCGACTCCTCGCCGTGGAGTTCGCACGTGCCGATGGGGCGACCGTTCACCTCGATGGTCCAGGGGTGGTCGGGGCAGTCGGGCGCGGTCTTGCGCGCGAACCAGGCGCGCTCATCTTCGAGCGTGACGTTGGAGAACTCCCGCAGCATGGTCGCGGTCACCTCAGTGTCGCTCAGCCACGCGGCGAGGAGCGGCAGGTCGCTCTCGCGAATCGGTCGGAGTGTCATGCTCATGTCATCGCCTCCCACTCTCTCTTGAGGATCGCCATCGCGATCAGGTCGTTCCACTTGTCCCCTTTGAAGAAGGCCTCTCGCTCGTAACCCTCCGGGCGGAAGCCGCATTTCGCGTAGCACCTCCGGCCGCGTTCGTTCTCGGGGAACACGGTGAGGTGGACGCGGTGCAGGTCTAGCTCCGCGAAGGCGATCCGCAGCACCTCCTGCAGGGCGGCGGTGCCATAGCCCTTGCCCCAGGCCGACTTGTCGCCGATGATGATGCCGAAGCCGGCCTTCTTCTGCGTCGGGTGAGGCATGAGCGCACAGTTCCCGATGTGCCGGCCCTCGGCCACAATCGCCCAGTGCCGGTCTTGGCGCTCCGGCGCCGAGATGCGCGCGAACCACTCCCGCTCCCCTTCGAGCGTGATGGTGCCGGCGCAGACGGTGGTGAACTGGACGACCTCGGGGTCGTTCAGCCACACGACGTACTGCGGCAGGTCCTCTTCGGTGATGGCTCGCAACGTCACGCGCGTCTCGGACATGGTCTCCTCCTGGAAAACGAAAAACCACAGGCTCTGGGATTGCCTGTGGTCTGAGTGAGCGAAGTTAGGGAGCGACTTCTATGGTTCAGACCAGCAGGCGGGGGTAATCCGGCGCGCGTTAAGGCAACCGTACGTGGTCGGCACGGAAACCCGGGACATCTCAAAATGCCTGCTGAACTGCGCCATAGTGGCCAGAGGATAGCGGCAAGGTGACGGCTTGTCAACTACCTCCCCATCGCCTCCCGTGCGTACCGCACGTTCTGTTCCACCTGGTTGGTGTACTTGGGGAACATGCCGACCACCACGCCGTCGGTGGGCTTGATGTTCGCGTAGGCGTAGTCGAAGGCTGACTTGACGCACTCCTGCGTCTCGCACTTGCGGTTGGCGGCGAGGATTTTAAAGCCGAGACAGGGCTTGTTGGTCTGCCGGATCATCATGGTCATGCGGTCGGGGTCGCCGTCGGGGTAGAGCTCTTTCTCGGCTTGCTGCTTGTCCACCATGGGCGCGGCTTTGTAGGTGCGCGCGAGGCTGTAGAAGCAGGCCATGTAGAAGTCGGTCTCCCAGCCGTGCTCCTCGGCATAGGCGATCACCTCGGGGATATGGGTGCCCAGGCCGGCCGGGAGGCCGTGGTCGTGAATGGCCTTGAGGTAGTCCTGCACCTGGTCAATCTTCCCCTCGTGCCAGGAGTTGTCGGTATGGGTGCCGTGATGGTACATGGCGCTCGCCTCATAGGCCGCGATCTTGTTAATGTTGGCGAAGATGTCGCGGTACTCCGAGGCGGTCTGGGCGATCCACTGGAGCTGGCCGCCGTTCTCCCGATGCTCGAGGTAGAGGCGGGTGGTGTGATGGTCGCCGCGGGTCTGTACAGTGTTGATCCCCTGGCGCCAGCACTCGTCCAGGAGGGCGAGCAGGCGGGGCATGGTGTAGTAGCGGAGCATGTCCCAGTCCATCTCGTGGGAGAAATGGGAGATCCCGGCCACCGGGTTGCCGCCGCAGATCAAGCGTGTCACTTCCTTGTCGCCAATGCGAATGGTCGGAAGCATGGTCACTTCGCCTTAATTGACTGATACCCCACCTTTCCACCGCTCTGAGGCGTTTCCTGCGCGATTTCTGTCGCTAACTAAGCGTTAGAAAACCGTCCCTTGACACCGTTGCTGCGGCTTGGTATGATAGTTGGGTGCGCCAGCTCTGTCGGCGACATGTTCTTGCCTGTGATGCTGCCCGTCAGCCCCCTGCGGGTCGTATCCAGTGCCTGGTCTGGGGCGACTCAGGCCGTAAAAGGTTATCTGGAGGAGAAGGCCATATGGCCGACCTGCCGAATCGGGCTGCACCAGTGGACGTAGAGAGCGTTGTCACGCGTTTGAGGGGGGTGAATTCGGCGCGGGTCGTCGCCGACGACCGCGGGAACATCACCGAGATTCACGTCGTTGCCGACGAAACCCGTCATCCCAAGCAGGTCAGTCGCGACATCGAGTCGGCGGTGCTGTCGCAACTCGGGCTGCGCATTGACCATCGCATCGTAAGCATCGCCCAGATGCGCGGGGGACGGGAGGCCGTCCCGGACGTGCGCCTCAAGTTCCTGGGGATTGACTACTCCCTGGATCGCACCACCGCCCGCGCCCGCGTCACCGTGGGGTGTGGGGACGACAGCTTCTCGGGCATTTCCTCCACCTCCATTAGCCCGGACCTGGATCGGGAGAAGCTGGTGGCGAAGGCGACCCTGGAGGCGGTGGAGGAGTTTCTGCGGGCGTCGGGGATGGCGAACGGGTCGCCTGCGTTCGAGCTCCGGGACTACACCCACGTCAACGGCGAGGGCAACCCGCTCGTGATCGCCACCATCCGGCTGCTGGGGGGACGGAGGGACGAGGACCTGGTGGGGTCGGCGTTGGTGCGGGATGATCCGTGGAGGGCCGCGGCGAGTGCGGTGCTGGACGCGCTGAACCGGCGTCTCCCGTCGCTGGCGGGCTAGCGCGCGGTGAGAGTCGCGGCGATTTACAGGGCAATAACTTGATGGCGAGCCGGGGCCCATTTTGAGTACCCAACACCGAGCGGAGCGGCTAAACGCCTGTCTGCCTTCAGCGGACCGCGGACAGAGCACTGGCTCCTGGAGGTGTTACCGTGGGCAAGTGGACCTCGATTTTGTTGGCCGTTTTGTCGATGGTTCTGGCCGGTGGCGCTCGTCTCGCTTGGCCTTAAACCCAAGCGACGGCGACGTGCCTAAGTGATAGCGGCCCCGGCTCGCGCTTCTTTTCCGCGGCTGCTACGCGGGGATCCACCCGCGGTCGCGCATGGTGGCGATGAGTTCCGCCACGGCCACCGCCTGGGCCGCGAGGCGGTCTGTCACCTGTCGTTGCACCACCACCTCGCGCACCTGGTGGAAGGCGTGCTCTAGCTGCTCGGCTACCGTCTGGTAGGTCTCCGACGCTTTGGTCATGGACCCCGACTTCGCCTGCCGCCACTCGACATAGGAGGCGACTACGCCACCGCTGTTCGCGAGGATGTCGGGCACGACGGGAATGCCCTGGGCTTGCAGCGCCGCCTCCCCGCCCGGCGTGGTGGGCCCGTTCGCCGCCTCGATCACGAGTCTGGCCCGCACCCGCGGCGCGCTCTCCTCGGTAAGCACGTTCTCCACCGCCGCGGGGATGAGCACGTCCACCTCCAGCGCCAGCAACTCCTCGTTGCTGATGGCATCGCCCTCCCCGCCGGCCACGCCCCCGGTCTGCCGGGCCTGGCGCGCCAGACCCTCTAGGTCGAGTCCCCTGTCACTAAAGACCCCTCCGGTGAGGTCCGACACCGCCACCACCCGCGCCCCTCGCTCCTGCAGGAACCGACACGTCCACTCCCCCACATTGCCGAACCCCTGCACGGCCACTCTCCGCCCCGCAATCGGCCCACCCAGGATCGCCTCGCTCGCCAGGGCGGTGACGTGCGCCACCCCGTAGCCGGTGGCCTCCCGCCGCCCCGGAAGACCGCCCACGCGGGGCGGCTTGCCGGTTACGGACTCGAGGATGTGGGTTTCCCCGTAGATCACGGCCATGTCCGACGGGTTGCTGCCCAGATCGGGGGCCGGCACGTAGGCGCCGGAGCGGAGCTCGGCCGAGATCATGTGGACGTACTCTTTGATCATCGCGGTCTTGTTCTCGCGCGGCAGCGTCAGCGGGTCGAGTGCGATGCCGGACTTCCCCCCGCCGAACGGGATGCCCACCAGGGCGGTTTTCCACGTCATCAACTCGGCCAGGTCACGGGTGTGATCGAGCGTGACCGTGGGCCAGATGCGCAGGCCGCCCTTGGCGGGACCACGGGCGGTGTTGTGATAGACCACGTAGGCGTCGGCCTCTACCAGTCCCACGGGATGGAGCAGCAGGTTCAGGCTGAAGCGAATCTCCTTCTCCGGCTTCGTAAGCAGTCGCTCGGCCTCCCAGGGAATGCTCGTCATGCTCTTAAGTTGCGCGAAGTTCACGACGGACATGCGGCTTCACCTCCCGGCCTGGCGCGGCCGTATCTCCAGTAGCACGTAGTTACCGACCTTCCACCGGCGGCCCGCCGGCAGCCCTGTCGGCAGTTCCCGCTGCGGCGCGAGGAGGGCCATCTGCTGGTTGCTCAGGGAATCACGCAACTCCTGCTCTTGCCTCTTTCCATATGTCGCCACATCCCGCCCCAGCACGAAACATACCGCCTCCGGGCGCGTCTCGTACAGCACCACCTTCGCACCGGGTAGCTCGCGCCGTGCGAGCTCAGCCAGCCGGTACTCCCGCGCTCCCTCCATGTAGGGTGACAGGAGGGGGAGAATCCCCGCTAGCACCGCGGCCAAGACGGCCGTCTGTCCCAGAGCCATCACGCCGACCCCCGCGTCGGGTCGTCGTAGCAGCCCGAGGATGGCTCCGAGGGCGATGATCCCGTAGGCGGCCGCCCAGAGATAGGCCGGGGTGACCAGTCTCCTCGCCTCCTCCGCCGCGCCCACCCGGGCGCCGAGCTTCGCCCCCGCCCACGGCAGCAGCGCTACCAGCACCGCCAACACCCCCGCGCCCGCCAGCACCGCGATCCACGGCGCGTGGCCGGGCGAGGCCAGCCCCTCTGGGGTAGCAGTGTGCACCCCAACGGGGTGGCAGAGCCACCGCCGATCCAACTCCGCCCCCACCAGCAGGGCCATCGCCGGGAAGAGGGGGGTGACATAGCCCGGCAGCTTGGTACTGATCAGCGAGAACGCGAGCAGCGTCACCCAAAACCAGGTGATCGCCAGGCTACGCCAGAACCGTTGCGTTTCATCTGCCTCGGGGATCCCGCGAAGCAGCGCCGCCGGCAGGAACGCCACCCAAGGGAAGAACGAGATGAGAAGTAGCGCCGGGTAGTACAGCAGATAGGGCAAGCCTCCCCCGTGGCCCTGCATCGGCTGGCTCATGCGCGCGAAGTTCTCCCGCAGGAAAGTGCTCCAGAACGCGGGGTCGTGAGCTTTGAGGGTGGCGAACCACGGTACGGCGACGGCGGCCGCCACGAGCAGGGCGACGAGGACCGGGGCAATCCACGGGCGGAGTTTCGTCGGGCGCGTCAGCAGCGTGTGCGCCCCGGCCACCAGGACGGGGAGGACCCCGGCCATAGACTTGAGCAGGATCGCTAGGCCCACCAGGGCGCCGAAGGCTGCCGCGTACCCGATGCCGCCCCGCAGCCGCCAGGCGGCGTAGGCCAGGAGCGCCAGGGTGGTGAAGAACATGAGTGGCACGTCCATGATCCCCATCCGCCCGATGAACGCGACCTGCAGCGAGGAGGCCAGGGCAAGGCCGGCGAGCAGTCCGGCCCGTCTCCCCCACACCCGCGCCCCGAGGAGCGCCGTCACCAGCACCGTGGCGAGGCCCAGCAGGGCCACCGGCAATCGCCCCGAGAACGGGGAGACCCCGAAGGTGTGATACCCGCCCGCGGCGAGCCAGTAGAGCAGCGGCGGCTTTTCAAAGAAGGGGAGGCCGTTCACGCGCGGGACGATCCAATCGCCGCGCGCGTACATCTCCCGCGCGGCCTCGAGGTAGAGCGACTCGTCCCGGCCGAACAGCGGGAGACGCCCCAGGCCGCTGAACAGGAGGAACCCGGCGTAGGCGGTCAGCAGCAGATAGGGCCAGGCGCGGGCGAGCGCGTCTCTGACCGCTCCCGGGCGACTCGCCCACCGCAGCAGCCGGCCCACGGCCAGGCCGAGCATCGCTCCGGCCCACACGTCCGAGGGATGATGCGCCCCCACGACGACGCGCCCTGCGGCCACTACCCCGCCGACCACCAGCAGCGGCGCGAAGGCCCTCGGGAAGATCCACCCTAGCGTGGCCGCGAGGGCGAAGGTGGTGGAGGCGTCCCCTGAGGGGAACGACTGGAACTCGTGGACCTGCGCGTACTGCAGCCAGTGCGACGGCGCTGGCGCCGTCGTGGTAATTCCCCACACGCCCTCGCTTGACCTCTC
>CAZUGW010000078.1:11112-11456 GCA_964620055.1 uncultured bacterium | reverse complement strand
CGCCGACGGTCCGGCGATGGCGGGCGAAGAAATGGCGCTGGGCGTCAATCTGCTACTCACGGGCGGGCTGCACGTTGACGGGCTGATGGATACCGCGGACGCGTTCTTCAGTCACAAGGATCGGGAGCGCATGTTGGAGATCATGCGCGACAGCCGCGCCGGGGCGCTCGGCGTGGCGAGCGGAGGGGTGGTGCTGCTCGCCAAGTTCTCCATCTTGAGCTACCTGATCGGGCCGGGGAGTCTGCGCCTGTTCGCGGTGATCGCGCTTTCCTGCGCGCTGGGGCGGCTGGGGCTGGTGACGGCCGCTGCATACTGGTTGCCGCCCTGCATGAGCTTCGTCAAGC
>CAZUGW010000078.1:4241-11102 GCA_964620055.1 uncultured bacterium | reverse complement strand
AGACCGGCCTGGGCGCGTCGTTCGCGGCGGAGGTCAGGCCGATACACGCGGTGGCCGCGACGGTCCTCGCCGCGGCGGTGGCGATCGCGATCTGGAGATGGAACGGGGCGATCCTGCTCGGGGTCGCGCTGGCGGTGACGCTGGCGGTTGGGCTGTACTGGCGGCGGCGATTGGGGGGACTGACGGGGGACATCTACGGGGCCATCAACGAACTTGTCGAACTCGCCGTGCTGCTGGCCGCCGGCTATCTGATGAGGTGAAGATGAGACACGTCGCCGCGCTCCTGCTGCTCTCGCTTCTCGCCTTCGCCGGCTGCGGCCGCGCGCCGCAGCCCTCTGCGTCGAAGGTGGATTCGCGCGACGGCTTCCCGATCATCGTAACCGACGCCCAGCACATCTTAGTCACCGTACCCCGCAGGCCGCAGCGCATCCTTTCCGCCTCCCCTACTGTCACCGAGATGCTCTTCGCGATGGGCGCGGGGGAGCGCGTGGTGGCGGTCACCGATCAGTGCAACTACCCGGCGCAGGTGAGGCGACTCCCCAAGATCGGCCTGTGGTTCACGCCGAGCGCGGAAAAGGCCCTCGGCGCGCGGCCCGATCTCATCCTAGGTCAGCAAGGCAACCCGCCGGAGTTCACCGGCGCCCTGCGCAAGGCCGGCCTCCCCGTGTTCACCATCGCCGAGCCGACGGGGCTGGCGACGATCTATGCAGACCTCCACCAGCTCGGTCAACTCACCGGCTGTGAGGCGGGTGCGGAGAAGGTGATCGCGGGGATGCAGCAGCGCCTCGCGCGAATCAAGAAGAGGACCGCGGAGGTCTCGGGGAGCAAGCGTCCCTCCGCGTTCATCTTCCTCCAGATCGGTCCGGTCTGGACCGCGGGAACAGGCACATTCCAGGACGAGGCCATTCGTGCCGCGGGCGCGCGCAACGCGGGGAGCCGCGTGAAGGGGTTCAAGGAGTTCAGCAATGAATGGCTGCTCGCGGCCGACCCGGACTTCCTGCTGGTGGCCACCATGGGCAGCGACCCCGGCGCGATGAAACGCCAAGTGCTTTCCAATCCAGTGCTCAAATGTCTGACCGCGGCGCGAGAGGGGCGGCTCGTGGTGCTGAACGATGACGAGATCATGCGCCCCGGTCCGCGGATCGTGAACGGCATCGAGGCGATGGCGCGGGCCTTCTACCCCGACAGGTTCAGCTCCTCGGCCACCAGGTCGCGATAGGCCTGGGTCAGCGCCGCCGTCACCGGCCCCGGGGCGCGGAAGATCATGCCGTCCACCGAGGCCACGGGCAGAATCTCCGCGATGGAGCTGGTTAGGAAGCACTCCTTGGCGGACAACAACTCCTCGCGCGTGAGGTCTCGCTCCTCGTGCCCGACACCAACCCGAGAGGCCACCTGCATCACCGCGGCGCGGGTGACGCCGGGCAGCAGGCCCCGCGAGACGGGCGGCGTGATGGCGCGCCTGCCGAGCACTACGAACACGTTGCGCCTCGCGGCCTCGATGACGCAGCCGTCCGGGTCCAGCAGGATGGCCTCGTGCGCGCCAGCGGCTTCGGCAGCGCGCTGGGCGAGGAGCTTATCGAGGTAATTGAGGGACTTGAGGCGCCGCAGGGGACTGGCCTGCACTATCGCAGTAGGGATGGTGATCGCGACGCAGCCATGTTCGTAGCGCTCCTGCGGTGGCAGCGAGAGCGGCCGCACGAGGACGACGAGAGAGTTCGGTGTGACCGTTACTCTCACGACCGCGTCGGAGAGGCCGCTGGCAGCGAGGGCCTCCGACACCTCCTGGGAGCGCAGGCGTCCCGCCTGCTCCTGGAGACCCACCTCCTGGGCCGCCTCCCGCATCCGCGCGAGATGCTGCTCCAGCCGGAACACCCGCCCGCCGTAGGCGCGCATGGTCTCGAACAATCCCTCTCCATACATGAAGCCGCGGTCGGTGACGGCAATCGCCGGTTCGTCTGCGTTAACGATCCGCCCGTTGACCCACGCTATCCCGGCCATCTGATCTCCTCCGCGCCGGCCTCGGCCGCGAGCGCGCGCGCCAGGGCCTGGCCCTTATCAATGGTCTCTTGATACTCCGCCTCGGGGTCGGAGTCCGCCACGATCCCGCCGCCGACCTGGAAGTAGGCGACGCTGTCTTTCACGATCACCGTGCGGATCACGATGTTGACATCCATATCACCTGAGAAGCAGAGATAGCCGATGGCGCCGGTGTACACGCCGCGCCGGGTCGGCTCCAGTTCCTCGACGATTTCCATCGAGCGCACCTTCGGGGCGCCGGTGATGGACCCGCCGGGGAAGGCCTCGCGGAGGCAGTCGAGCGCGGTCGTCCTCGGCCGCAGTCGGCCCCGCACCGTGGAGACGAGATGATGCACCGTGGCATAGCTCTCCACCGCGAACAGCTCCGGGACGTGGACGCTGCCGAACTCGCACACCCGGCCGAGATCGTTGCGTTCCAGGTCCACGATCATCACGTTCTCGGCGCGGTCTTTCTCACTCGCCAGCAGTTCGGCGGCGAGGCGCGCGTCCTCCTTCGGCGTCGCACCACGCGGGCGCGTGCCCTTGATGGGGCGCGTCTCTACCTCGCGACCTCTGACCTGGAGAAAGCGCTCCGGGGAGCAGCATACGATGGCGGCGTCGGGGATCTCCAGATACGCCGCGAACGGAGACGGATTGTCGGCCGCAAGACGCTGGTAAAGAGCAAGTGGATTACATGTCAATTCCGCGTGCATGCGCTGTGAAAGGTTGACCTGGTAGATGTCTCCGGCGGCGATGTAGTCCTTGGCGCGGCGGATGGCGCGCAGGTACTCCTCCCGCGTGAAGTTCGAGGTCAGCGTTAGTTCCCTCGCGCGCGTCACTGGTTCCACGCGCGGTTCACTGACCGGCGCGGCGAGGCGCTCTGCCAACTCCGCAACCCGTGCCTCGGCCAGCCTCTCCTCGGCCGCGGGGTCGGTCTCCGGCGCGCCGATGGCACAGATCCAGGCGCGCTGTTCAACGTGGTCAATCGTGAGCACCGCGCCATAGAAACCGAGGTGGCAATCCGCGACCGGGACGTCGTCCACCGCGCGCTCTGGAATCCGCTCCACGAACCGCCCCAGGTCATAGGCAAAGTAGCCAATGGCTCCTGCCAGCAACGGCGGCGCGGAGGGCGGGCGCACGACGTGGTACTCGGACAGCAGTTCGGCCAGCGCGGTGAACGGGTTGGCCGCGAACGCGCGGCTCTTGCCGCCGGCCTGCACCTCCACGCGCGGCCCTTTGCTGCGGAACGTCAGGAACGGATCACACGCCAGGGACGACCATCGCCCCAGGCGCGGGTCGCGGTTCGCGCTCTCCAGCAGCACTGCTCCCGGCCGGTCCGCGAAGTGCGCGAAGGCCGCGCGCGCGGAAGCAGGGCAGGGGATCTCCTGGATGACGGGGGTATACGTTGCCACAGTTAGGCCTGCGATCTCGGGGGTAATTCGTACTTCATCCCATCCCGCGCCGCGATCACCTCCACCCCCGTCTCGTCGCTCAACCGCGCCGCCACCTCCCAGGGTTTGGCGCGCCACATCGTCATGCCGAAGTGCGAGAGGATCACCGTCTTGGGCCGCATCGCTGCGATCAGCTCCTTCGCATCCGGGACCGAGAGGTGGTAGATATTGCTCTCCTCCAGTCGCACCACGTGCATCACTACCACATCGGCCCGGTAATGATCGGCCAATTCCGGAAAGTACCGCGTGTCCGGCAGGTACGACCACTTGCATGACGGGGATTCGAAGACGAAACCATACACCTCGCCCGGGTGATCGTGTCGCACCGGTGCGGTCACGGTGACGTCGCCGATCTGATACTGACCACCCTCCTCGATCACGTGAATCTCTCTGGCGTAGTCGCGCACGTACTGGAGAATGATCGGATCTCCTTCATACGCGTCTCGCGGCGCGTACACAGCCCCGCGCCGGTTGAACCCGCCCGTGGTCATGGCCTCGATCATCACGTTCACATCGGCCGCGTGGTCGAGATGCCGGTGGGAAAGGAGAATCGCGTCCAGCTTCGTCGGGTCCAGCTTGCGTTTCGTGGCCTGGACGAGCGCGCCCGGCCCCGGGTCGAGATGGATTCGCGTGTCCTCCATCTCCACCCAGATGCCTCCGGAAGCAAGTATCTGCTTGAATACCAGCACGCGGGCTCCGCCGGTGCCGAGAAAAGTCAACTGATTCATCTCTGTCTCGAAGAGGCGAAAGGCGAGAGGCAAAGAGGCGAAAGGACCATAGCAGTGTTTCTGGTCTTACTCATGCTGCCAGCCTAGCCACCACCTAGCAAGTACCGCGGCGGAATGGCGAGGGTGATCTTTCCTTCGCCTCCCTGCGGGGTCTGCCGGCCGATGATCGCGAGTTCCTGCACGTGGGACAGCTCGGCCGAAGCGCGAGACGGCCGGGCCGACACGACGAACCGCACCGCGCCTTTCGAGTCTAGCAGAGGGCGCGGGTTCTTGGCAGCAAGAGAGCACTGCTTCAGGGCCTGCTCATCCGTGGCGAGAATCGCGATGTTGTCCACCACCGCCGTCGCGGGCCTGGGGAATACGAACGAGAGCAGGCCCCGCGGGGGCACGGGCAGCTCCCCGGCCGGAGCGGCGACGGCCAGGGCGGGCCGGCCTTCATTCTCACGGGGCAGGATGGCGACCATGAGGTCGCTGGGGAGTTGTCGCAGCCCCAGCCAGGGATCTATGATCTCTGGGGAGCGGGAGTAAAAGTTTCGACGCCAGAACATGCGCCTTCTGAGCCGCCCGGGCTGCGGATCGGGGGAGGCGGGAGGTGAGAGCAGGGGCTCCAGCCAGTCGCCGGGGTGGTGGAGGGCGACAGCGAGGATCGCGTCCGGGGGCGCGTACTTCGCGACGCGGGCGAGGGGGTTCGACTTCGCCTCGGTCTTTCCCGGCTTTGAGGATCGGTAGGCGGCGCTGACCTCGGCTCCGTTCGGCTTGGCGGCAACCGCGAAGGCGACCACGCCGGCCGGCACGGGCGTCTCCTCGGCCGCCGAGTCGGAGTAGGAACGATAGCGGCCGATCACACCCGGCCACCCGCGTCGGAGGCCCGGCAGGACCGCACGCGCGGCCCCGGCGAGGGAGGCAACGTCACCGTAGGCCCAAGCGATCGCTTCATGGGATAGTTCACCAACCGAATCGGAGAACGTATCCTGATAGGAGAGACGATTGGCCGGGGATTGCGCGGCCGAGAGGCAGGAGTCAATCACCTCCGGCCGCTTGGCGATCAGCACGCATCCGTCTTTGGTGGCGTAAGCAAGTTGCGGGCGTCCCGACCCATCAAACCAGACGGTGACCTGCTCGCCCGAATAGTTCTCTGTTGTCCGATGCCAGTAGGCGTCGCGGGCGAAGGGCCTGACGCCCTCCTCCAGACTGGCGCGGGCGCGCCTCATGCTCGTCGTCCGCGCGATCAGCACGAAAGAGTCCGGCCCCAGCACTTGCGCCCGGTCGGCCTGCCGCGCCACCGACGCCAGCACCAACTCCCCTCCGAACCATGGTAGGAGGTCCTTGCGCACGTCGAGGTCGAAGCCGGACCAGTTCACCAACTGCTGCGCCAGCTCTGTCGCGCGCTGGCCGAGATGCTTGACGTCTGACACCCCCCACTCCCGCAAGGCCTGCCGAAGTCCCGGGCTGCCAGGCCGGAGGTCGCAGTCTATCGCGGCCTGCGTTGTTGCCGGGAGGAACTCGACTGGATTGCGGCTCGGCCCCGGCCGCAGCGCCCAGAAGAGGATCGCGGCGATGACGATGATGATCAGCGCGAGGAGGATAATCCAGTGCAGCCACTGTCTTCGCGGGGCGGGCGCGCGGCCGATGTCAGTCTCCATCGCCGGCCTCGCTCTCGTTGAGCGCGCGCGCGAACGCGTCGTAGCCGGCCTGGTCAAAGAGCACGAACTCGACCACCGTCAGCGTCGTGCCAGCCGCGGCGTGCGCGGCCACCGCGTCGCGCATGATCTGCGCGCAGTGCTCCAGCGGAAACCCTCCCACGCCCGTACCCAGCGCGGGAAAGGCGAGGCTGTTCAGCTTCAGTTCCCTCGCCAATCCCAGCGCGCGCGTCGTCGCCTCGCGAATGTAACCCGCGTTCGTGCTCAGATCCTGACCCATCACCGCGGCGTGGATGACATGCTTGGCCTGCAAGGCTCCCGCGGTCGTCGCAACGGCCGCGCCGACTGCGATCGGCCCCTGGGCCATCGCCTCGCGCTCGATCTCCGGCCCGCCGCGGCGCTTGATCGCGCCGGCCACGCCGCCCCCCATCCAGAGGTGGTTGTTGGCCGCGTTCACTACCGCGTCCACCGCGCGCTCGCAGATATCGCCCTTGACCAGACGCACCGTGATCCCGGCGATCCGCCGTTCCATCGTCATCTCCCACCCCGCGATAACACCTTGAACATCCACCGCAGCCCATCCCGAACTCGCCGCACCGCGCGCTCCGCCGGGCCGCGGTGAAATGCGAACTCCGCGTCGGCCGGGTCCCACATTTGACCCACCTGCAACCTCGCCTTCACCACCGCCTTCTGGTCGTCGAGGAGGAAGCGCGCGTAGGCCGCGCGCCGCAGAAACCCGAACGGGCCACGGCGGGTGAAGGCGGCGCTGAAGTCCACGAGATACGGCTGATAGCCCTCCGCCACCACGATGTTTCGACGATTCTTGAGATCGCAGTGTACCACCCCTCTGGCATGGATCGCGTCCACCACCTCCTGCAAGTGCGCGAAGAACTCCGGCGGCAGCGTGCCGTCGGCGTACTCCAGCGCGGAGCCCAGCAGCGTCAGATCGCGCTCGGCCGCCTCGGCACGCAGCGACGCGGCGGCTTTGGCGTTGGCCGCGGCCGACGCGGCCGGATCGTCCGTGGC
>CAZUGW010000078.1:0-4231 GCA_964620055.1 uncultured bacterium | reverse complement strand
AATTGCGCGAGAAACTCCGGCGGCAGCGTGACGTCCGCGTACTCGCCGGCGTTCCGGCCCGCGATATACTCCACGGCCAGCGCCTGCCGATCCACCCGGCCCAGGGAGCGCGGCACCCCGGGGCATCCCTCGAGACACCGATAGATCGCGTCTTCCCGCCGGATCAGGAGCGGCCCGAACACCGTCCGCAACAGCCACCCACAGGGACGGTAGTCCTTTACCACCGCGCGCAGGCCCTCGATCTCGACCACCAACAACCGCGGCCGATGGGGGTTGGCCGCGCGCAATTCCTCGCGCACGCACTGCTCCAGATTGTCGCGGGTCAGGCTGGGCGACATCACGCATCTCCGTTTCCGAGGTTCGTTGCCTGAAAAGGTCATCCCTGCCGGTGGAGGACACGGGCGCGGTGGCGCCGTGGCCTAGAGCGAAACGCCGAAGGAGACTCTGAAAGGAGGACTCAGGGAGGAGCCGCCGAAAAGCGGGGAGGGCGCTGGCGACGCAGGCGCGTCGGAGAAGACTGGGGAGGCAGTGGCACAGGCTTATGCGGATCACAGTGGCGGTGCATGGGCACTTCAAGAGCACGTCCTCGGTAGGCAAAGAGGAAGTGAGCTATACGTTTCCAGACGGGACGGGCATGCGGATCCGGGACCTGCTGGTGACGCTCAACATCATCGAGGAGGAGATCCGGACGATCATCCTCAACGGTCGCAACGCGCGGCTGGACGAACCGGTGCGGCACCGGATCAGGTTGGAGTTCTACCCGAAGGAGCGGTACCGGGACGGGGCGCAGACGTCAGAGGCGTGAGCGCGGCCCGAGACAGCTATCTGTCTGGGGGGCACGCGAGATAGCTAGCTGTCAGTTGTGTTTTCCCTTGAGATCCCCTGCGGACGCGGAAATCGCGGGAAAACCGTGGGAAAACGGTGGAAAAGCGGCGGAAATCCCCACGCTGTAATCGCTCCTAGCCCCATCCTAATGCGTCCTAAGCGATCTTGTCACCGGATTCCGTTTCCCCATTTCCCCGGCCCCGGTGAGGGGAACGGGCGGCGCGGCGGATGTGGTTGTCAAGGTGCTGGTGCGGGCGGCTAGATTCTTAGATTGGTATGGTAGCATGGTTTATGTATGATGTCAAGGGGGTGGGAGGAGGGAGGAATGTCGTGGTACGCCGACTGTGCCTGCATCTCCTGAGCCGCTACCGCATTCCAGCGGGCGGGTACTTCCATTCCAGCGGGGGCGTTTCTGGGTCGTTCGATATTAGCGGGAGGACCCTTGCGTCCGTATTGCGCCTGATGAATGCCGCGATGTCGTCAATCTCAAGAAAGGCCGCTGATGCCTGTGGTTGCCCATGCAGATGGAACACCTGCCTGGTGAACGCCCCCTTGTATGGCGCATAGGCATTGCTACCGCCGTAGATCCCGTTGTTGGCCACGATGACCATCTGGAACATATGGTAGTGCAAGGCCTGCGCCATATTGTCGAAGGTACTCACGTCCTCGTTCAGCGCCGGAATGGCAAAGACGTCAGAGAGGCCGCGGAGATCCGCGGCCAAACGAAGGTCGGTGGCGTCATAGCATATCGCCGCGGTCAGCCAGAGACGCGGGTCTTCAGCGCGATCAGACCATTGGTACCCAACGAGCCACTGACACGGTCGCCACCCCTGTACGGCCGGTCCTTCATCATTTAGAGCATCTTCTCGTTTAGCGAGATGACGCTTGCCTTGTCTACGCCTTAGCACCTGCAGACCATGCGCGGCGGACCATACCGGAATCACCCAGATGGCCGAGTTGACCAGCGGCTGGCCTGCGAACAACTCTTCGTACGCCAACCCCGCCGTGATGATGGTCTTGTGAGCCCGGGCGAACGGCACAAGATGCGTCTGGATGTCATCGGGATGGACTGACAGCTCTGGGAGGATCAGCCAGTCCAGACGGCCTCCGCGCTCCCTGTGAGTTTCCCGCAAATCAAGCATCCGCTCTATCGCTACCAATGCGGCCGACAGGTGTCTGCGGTGTCGCTGTCGCATCGGCTGAGTGGAGAGAGTGAGGTCTTCACGGCGGAAGTCGCTTGGTGTCGGGATCACAGTCTGCATGACGCACACACGGAGTGGACGGTCCTCCGATGGCTTCACCGGCCACGGAGCAGTCAGGGGAAGCACCAATACACTGTTCGATGGCCCCTGCATGTCCGAGAGATCCTGGAGACGACGGTCAATGCGCTCGCGTGTCTCTCTGATGCCATCGCGCACCCACTTGGCCATGTCTAAAGTGCGGCAGCCCGGCCAAGCGAGCAATGCTGCTAGTAGCCCCTCGGTCCAGTCCGAGATGGGCAGCCAGTCGTCGCCGAACGCGGAATGCTCGTTGTACAACCCATATAGCCGCTGGTACCAGTGACTGTCGGGTGCCCGGTAGGTAGGCGCGCCCTCCTTCCAACGAGAGGAACGCACGATCTTCGTGAAGTCCTGGTGAGCCGTGAGAATGAAGCGCAGGAGGTAGCCGAGCTGGAAACGCCAGCGCTCATCGCCAGGACACCACTTCGGCGGGCAGTACATGGAGCCCGTAGGTGAGACCCGGCTTGGGATGATCCTGATCTCCTCTACCTCCGAAAGCGTGCCATTCGCGTCTGCCAGTCTCACCAAGACGTCAGAGGGAGTGACTGCCTCTGTCTCTCGGGTCATCTGCCACGCCTCTAGGAATTTCGAGGCGAAGCCAAGCAAGGTGAGCTCGTTCCGGAGTGGGCCGTTAGGTTGGTCCTGGAGAACAACCTGCGCGAGCGACACCCATCCATCGGTCCCAGCGCCGCGGTCCAGGCAGAGATCGTCACGCAGTCGGGGAGATACCGCTTCGGCGAGGTTTGGGCTGGATGCCAAGATCTCAAGTGCAAAGGAGGTATCCCGCTCAGCGATCTGCGCCAATCGGTGAGCAGTCATCCCTTGGCCGACCAGTTGGGCCGCCTCCTCCTGGCCGAGGATTGACCGGCGCGACAAGACTGCCAGCGTCGCGAAATCCGCGCTTCTCAGGCCATCGCCTTCGCCTCTGAGGAAGCGAACCAACTCGCGGTAGTGTCTTGTCTCGGGGCTACGCCCAGTGCGGAAGACGGGAGCGTGCGTCGCATCACACACCGCGAGGAACAGCAGCGCCTGCTGCTTTAGATACCAAGGCAGTGCTGACGGAGGCAGTGCCGCAAGGCGAATGGCTTCCTTGCGCAGTGCAGAGCGATAGGCAGCGATATCAACTCCCACCGGCAGAGACTCGTCGTCTTCAACAAGTCCCGTCTCAGTCGCCCCGGCACGCAGTATCTCCGACAGGCAGTACCAGGCCACCCGCCGGGGAGCTCCGCGGCCCCCGCCCCTCTCCGTGAATGGTCGCAGTAGGTTCAGGACGGCTTTCAGGACATCGTCCGCCGGCCAAAGGTCCAGCCCGATGCGGAGTAGACGCACATTGGAGGGATCTTCGACCCAGTTCTCAATGAGACCCAGGGCGAACGCCCTGGCCTCATCATCGAGTTCGGCCCGGGTACGGGCCGCGCGAGAACGACCTCCCGTGCTCTCGCCTGAATCTCCCTCGTCCACGGCCGGAGAGTCGGCGCGATCCGCCAAGAGTGGTCTCAGCGATCGGTAGGTCCTTCTGAACCGCTCCGCCGCGAAACGTGCGACAGTCTCATCACGCACGTCCGCAACCGGTGAGAAAGGCCACCCTTGGTCCTCGGTATGCTGCTCCGAGTAACGTTCCTGCGACCGGATCAGTCCTTGAACAGCATCCAGGATCTCCTCCCCGCCGACAGCATCGAAGCCGCCTGAGACTGCGCGCTGGATCCGCTCCATCTTCCGGCTCTGACGCACCAACGGCCGTTCGTCACCCCGAAACACGGCGGCCCTAGTCTTGTCCTCAGATGGCTGCAGACCATTCGCGTGGTGAGCGAGCAACTCCCCTAGCCAGCCCGCGGTGAATTGTTCGACCTTACGAAGGCTTATGCCGCGATCGACGGTAAGGACTATGCGCAGATCATCGACATACCGGCCGGCATCCTCAAGGCGGATCCCCGACGCAATGTCCTGAGACAGTGCGTCTCGCAGGCTCTGGTCGAAGGCGAGGAGCACGACGTTGGCGAAGAAACCAGCCGCGACTAGTCCTTGCGGAAGCGCCACCCTTGAGAAGTCGGAAAGCCCCGTCTGGGCCGCATACCTCTTCACCTCCCGGGAGTCCCTCTCGTCCCAAGCCCAGTTAAGCAGGCGGC
>CAZUGW010000077.1:3152-11469 GCA_964620055.1 uncultured bacterium | reverse complement strand
CCCGACGTGGCCCTCTGCGCGGACTGTGCCCGAGAGATCAGCGATCCGGCCGACCGGCGCTTCGGGTATCCGTTCACGAACTGCACCAACTGCGGGCCGCGCTTCACTATCGTGGAGGGCATCCCCTACGACCGGCCGCAGACCACGATGACGGCCTTCGCGATGTGCCCGGCCTGCGCCAATGAGTACCGCGACCCGGCCGATCGGCGCTTCCACGCCGAGCCGGTGGCCTGCCCCGCGTGCGGCCCCGCGCTCTCGCTAGACGGGGCAGAGAGGGCCGGCGCGGTCGCACAGGTAGCCTCGTGGCTGGCCGATGGAAAGGTGGTCGCGATCAAGGGCCTGGGTGGATATCACCTGGCGTGCGACGCGCGCAACACCGAAGCAGTGGAGACGCTGCGCCAGCGCAAGGGGCGCGGGGAGAAGCCCTTCGCCATCATGGTGCGCGACCTCGATGAGGCGCGCCGCGTGGCCGAGGTGAGCGATCGCGCCGCGGCCCTGCTCACCTCCCCCGAGAGCCCGGTGGTGATCCTGCCCGCGCGACGCGATGCCGGCCTCGCGCCCGGCATCGCGCCGCGGCAGACCACGGTGGGGGTGATGCTGCCCTACACGCCGCTGCACCGACTGCTGCTGAACATCTCCCCGCCCGCGCTGGTGATGACCAGTGGCAATCTCGCGGAGGAGCCGATTGAGCATCGCAACGATGAGGCCCGCCGCAAGCTCGGCCCCCTCGCCGACCACATGCTCTCCCACAGCCGCGACATCGCGGTGCCCTGCGACGACTCGGTGGTACGGGTCGCGGGCGAACTGGTGATCCCGGTGCGTCGCGCACGGGGCTATGTCCCGCGGTCGGTGGCGGTAGAGATCGAGGCCCCGCCCGTGCTCGCGGTGGGCGGGCATCATAAGAACACGTTCTGCCTGCTGCGCGATGGCGAGGCCATCCTCAGCCAGCACCTCGGCGATCTCGATTCGCTGGAGGTGATGGATTACTTCGGCCGCGCAGTGGAGCACTTCCGGCGGCTCTTCCAGACCACGCCGGAGATCGTCGCGCACGACCTTCACCCCGGCTACCTCTCCACGCAGTTCGCCCAGTCGCTGGCGGGCGTGCGGCTCGTCCCGGTGCAGCACCACCACGCGCACGTGGTGAGCGTGATGGCCGAGGCGGGCCTGACCGGGCCGGTGATCGGCGTGTCGTATGACGGCACGGGGTATGGTGGGGATGGGACGGTGTGGGGCGGGGAGATTCTCATCGCGGACCGAAAGAGCTACGTCCGCGTTGGCTACCTGCGCCCGGTCCCTCTGCCCGGCGGCGAGGGGGCGATCAAGCACCCGGAGCGGATGGCCCTCAGCTACCTTCTCGACGCCGTTGGCCCCGAGGAGGCCGAGCGCGTCGCGCGGGAGCTGATGCCTGAGTTCGCGGAGGCCGAGATACGCGTCGTGTCGCGGCAAATCCAGCGCGGGATCAACAGCCCCCTCACCTCCAGCATGGGGCGGCTCTTCGATGCCGTCGGCGCGCTGCTGGGTGCGACGTTGGACGTGACCTACGAGGGGCAGCCGGCGATGGAGTTGGAGGCGATGGCAGAAAGCTTTGCGGGCCAGCCGCGCGGGTACGTATATGAACTGAGGGACGGCGTGCTCGACCTGCGCTCGACCCTGCGGTCCATTCTCACCGACTTGCAGCTAGGTCGCGACCGCGCGGAAATCGCCGCGGGTTTCCATGAAACCATCGCGGCGGCCACGGTCACGGCCTGCGCCGAGTTGCGCGGTAGCGGCGGGCCGACGGATGTTGTACTATCAGGGGGCGTGATGCAGAACGCCCACCTGGTGAGCCGCCTAGTGGAGGGCCTTCACGCAGTCGGGCTGCGCCCCCACCTGCATCGCGAGGTCCCGCCGAACGACGGCGGATTGAGCCTGGGACAGGCGGTCGTGGCGGCGGCAAGGAGTACGGAGTAATGTGCCTGGCAGTTCCCATGAGAGTGGTCGCGATAGCGGGTCCCGTCGCGCAGGTGGAGGAGAGCGGCGTGCGCCGAGAGGCGCGGGTTGATTTGCTCGAGGACCTGGCGATCGGCGATTATGTGATCGTGCACGCCGGGATTGCGATTCAGCGGCTGGATCAGGACGAGGCGGAGGAGACGCTCAACCTGCTACGGGAGATGTTCAGTGCTGAACCTGAGCGAACTCCGGAATCCTGAGCTCCTCCGCGCCCTGGCGGCGCGGGTGCGCGCGCTGCGCGTGCCGCCGACGGCGTTGATGGAGGTGTGCGGCACGCACACCGTGGCCATCGCGCGCTACAGCCTCCGGAGCGCGCTGCCGGAGGGGGTCCGCCTGATCTCTGGGCCGGGCTGCCCGGTGTGCGTCACGCCGCAGGCGCAGATTGACCACTTCCTCGCGCTGGGCCGGTTGCCGAACGTGACGCTCGCGACCTTCGGCGACATGCTCCGCGTCCCCGGGAGCGAGCGCAGCCTGGAGCAGGCACGGGCCGAGGGGGTGGAGGTGCTGGTGTGCTACTCGCCCCTGGACGCGCTGGCCGCGGCGGAGCGCGCGCCGGAGCGGCAGGTGATCTTCTTCGGCATCGGCTTCGAGACCACCGCGCCCGCGGTGGCCCTCGCCGTCACCGAGGCGAAGCGGCGGAACCTGCGGAACTTCACCGTGCTCGCCGCGCACAAGGTCATCCCGCCCGCGCTGGCCGCGCTGATTGATTCCGACCTCAAGGTGGACGGGTTCATCTGCCCCGGGCACGTGAGCGTGATCATCGGCAGCGACGCCTATCGCCCCACCGCGGCGCGGGGCAAGCCGTGCGTGGTGGCCGGATTCGAGCCGGCCGATATTCTGCAAGCGATCTACCTGCTTTTGCAGCAGATCGCAGAGGGCCGGTCCGAGGTGGAAGTGGAGTATTCCCGCGTCGTCCGCCCGGAGGGGAATCGCAAGGCGCAGGAATTGATGGCGCAGACGTTCCGCATCGTGGACGCGGGCTGGCGCGGCATCGGCGTGATCCCCGCGAGCGGGATGGACATCGCCGACGAGTACGCGGATTTCGATGCCGCGCGGCGGTTCGCGGTGGACCTGCCGCCCGCGCGAGAACCTGTCGGCTGCCGTTGCGGAGATGTGCTGCGCGGCGCGATTGAACCGCACGAGTGCCCGCTCTTCGGCACGGCCTGCACCCCCGCCCATCCCGTCGGCTCGTGCATGGTGTCGAGCGAGGGAGCGTGTCAGGCGCACTATCGCTATCGCAGCAATGAGGAAGCCTCGTGAGCGAAGACCGCATTCTCCTTTCCCACGGCGACGGTGGCCAGCGGATGGCCGATTTGATCGCGGACGTGTTCGTCTCCCGCCTTGGTCCAAGCCATCCGCCGGGCGATGACGCGGCGCAGTTGGAGGCGGCCGGACGCCTCGCCTTCACCACCGACGCGTTCGTAGTTGACCCCATCTTCTTCCCCGGCGGGGATATTGGTAAGCTGGCGATCTGCGGAACGGTGAATGACCTGGCGACGGCCGGCGCGCATCCCCTCGCGCTCAGCGCGAGCTTCGTGCTGGAGGAGGGCCTGCTCATCTCCGATCTCGAACGGATTGTGGATTCGATGGCGGCGACCGCGGCCGAGGCCGGGGTGCGGGTGATCACGGGAGACACAAAAGTGGTGCCGCGCGGCAAGGCCGACAAACTGTACATCTCCACCGCGGGCCTCGGCCGGATTGCCGAGGGCGTGTCGGTGTCGGGAGCGAACGCGCGGGCGGGCGATGTCGTGCTGGTCAGCGGCGCGGTGGGCGATCACGGCCTCGCCGTGCTCTCGCGCCGGGAGGGGTTGGAGTTCGCGTCGGAGATCGTGAGCGACTGCGCGCCGCTGGCGGGGATGGTGCAGGCCCTGCTCGCCGCCGCGCCGGGCGTGCATGTGCTTCGCGACCCGACCCGCGGCGGCCTCGCCTCGGCTCTGAACGAGATCGCGCGGCAGTCCGGGGTGACCATCGAGGTGGACGAGACCGCCGTGCCCGTGCACGCCGGCGTCGCCGCGGCCTGCGATTTGCTGGGCCTCGACCCGCTCTATGCCGCGAACGAGGGGAAGATGGTGGTCATCGTCTCCCCCGACCGGGCCGAATCCGCCCTCGCCGCGCTGCGCGCCCACCCGCTTGGCGCGGAAGCCGCGATCATCGGCCAGGTGGAGGCCGGGGCAGGCCGAGTGCTGCTGCGGACGGCCTTGGGCTCACACCGGATTCTGGACCGGCACGTGGGCGAGCAGATGCCGAGGATTTGTTGAGGCCCTTCTGACGCGATAGGGGCACGACATGTCGTGCCCCTACACTGCTGTCAGTAGTAACCCTACGCCGGCGCGGGGCCGATGATCCGCCGCTGCCACCCCTTGAGCCGGAAGGCCAGGGCGATCATGATCACGCCGAACACGAGGGCGTAGAGCCCGATCAGCCACACGATCGCCAGCGCGCCGACACCAGGCCGGGCGGCGATCAGCACGCCAAACACAACGGACAGCACGCCGTTCAGCGCCAGGAGCCACTCCCCCTCCAGTTCCTTGCGCAGGGCGACCGCGCTCACCAGTTCGAGCACCCCCACCACGATGGCGCGCGCCGCGATCAAGAAGAGCAGCGCCAGGGCGGTGATCCCGGGCCAGCGGAAGACGGCGACGCCGATGGCCACCAGGAGTACGCCCTCCAGCAACAGCCAGCCCCATCCCTTGCCTCGCTCCGCGATGCTGGTAATGGCGGCGAGGATGCCGTCCGCGAGGACGTACACTCCAAAGAGGACGACCAGCGCCACCAACGTGATGCCCGGCCAGGCCAGAGCCGCCAGGCCGAAGAAGATGGCAATCACGCCCCGCAGCGCCAGCGCCCACCAGTTTCGGGTGAGCAGATCCAACATTCCGGTTCCTCCTGTTACGCACGCAACCTGCACACGAGGCCCACGCCACGCCGAATCGCGGACGCTGGACCCACTGCGATTGTACCTATCCGCGCGCGGGAGTCGTGTTTGGGAGGGAGGATTGTGTGCGGAAGGGGGACGCGGGAGGGAGGGTCACCTGCTGGGAGCAGGCGGCGGTGGTGTCTACGCGGAGATAGTTTGAGTCTCTCGGATAGAGACGGCGAGGAGTCGAGGAGTCGAAGAGGCGAAGAGGCGAAGAGGCGAGGGGCGAGGGGCCAGGGAATCGGGAATAGGGAGGGAAAGCGGGCGTCTGTGGACGCGGTCCGAGAGTCGGTGCATCCGGGTGGATTCCGGAGACTTTGAGTCTCCCGTTCGGAGACGGGCGGGGCCAAAGGCGGAGAGCTGGAGGGGGGCGGCCGGCGTTGTCAGGTTGCTCATGTCAGTTCCTCCTGGGTAGGCAGAACGGCAACGGCATTTCAACACAAAGAACACCCTTCCCCTCGCTCCGCTCGGCGTCAGGGCAGGCTCCGGCACGAAGGGACACAAAGGGACGAGAGACACGGCAACGGCATTCCAGCACAAAGACACTAAGACACAAAGGCAAAGGGGCGGCTGGTGAGCCGCCCCGGTTTGTCTTGCTTTCGCGTTCGAACTCTGGGATACTTCCCGTTGCATGATACCATAGGCTGTCAAGAGGGAAAGGGGTAACAGCAAGTAAGTTACAGGGTTTTCATGGCGGCGAAGAGTGGGCGAAAGAGGCGGAATCGCGTCTGAACGAAAGGGCGATTGATAGGTTTGGGAGATTGGGAATAGGGGGTAGGGAGGGAACGGCGATTCAGGGCAAAGAACGCCAGGGGTAGGGGGAAGCGATGGAGCGGGTCTGTGGGACAGCATGCGGCAAGCTGATGCCAGACAGAAAGCCCTCTTGTGTCCTATTCCTACGACAGCCGAAAGCTGCTATCGTATCTCGTGAACCCGCAGAACGAGCGGACCACGTGGCAATATGATAGCGCGGGCCGGCCCACGACCATGACCTATGCCAACCAGGCCATCGCGGAGACCGACTACGACAGCGGCGGCCGGAGCACGGCGGTGCGCAATCTCAAGTCGGATCGCACCGTGATCTCGGTCTTCACATACACGTATGACAACGCCGGCAACCGGACCACGGTGGCCGAGAGCAGCGGCGATCGGGTGACCTGGTCCTATGACAACAGTTACCAACTGACAAGAGAGCAGCGGTCGGGTGCGAACGCGTATGATGTGACCTACAGCTATGACGCAGTCGGCAATCGGCTGACCAAGCTGGAGGGTGGCACGACCACCTCCTACACCTGCGACAACGCGAACCAGCTATCCGTTGAGTACACGCCCTCCGCGCGGACTACGTACACCTACGACGCGAACGGCAACACCTCCGCCATCAACGCCGCGGGATCGCGGACGACGTACACGTGGGATCTTGAGAATCACATCACTACAGTGCAACTGCCGGGCGGCTCCCGCAACACCTATACCTATGATGGCCAGGGAAAGCGGCGACAGCGGCAGGATTCCGAGGGGACTCGGAACCTGATCTGGGATCTGCAGAATATCCTCGGTGAACTCGATGGCTCAAACAGCACCGTGGCCGCGTACACACTCGCGCCAAAGCCCTACGGCAACCCGATCTCACAGCGCCGGAGTGGGGCCACCTCGTTCCACCACTTCGACGCCCTCGGCAGCACCGACCGCCTCACCGACTCGGCGCAAGGCGCGCTCGCCTCCTATCTCTACCGCGCCTTCGGCGAGCAGAGCGTCCTCTCCGGATCTGCAACGAATCCGTTCACTTGGGTGGGCCGCCTCGGATATTACCGGCAGGCCGATACCAGTGACTTCTGGGTGAGAGCGCGCGTGTATCGGCCGACCACGGGGAGGTGGGTGAGTAGGGATCCGTTGCGGCTGGAGTTGAACTTCAGTCGATATGCCGTCAACCGTCCTGTACTTCTTGTAGACCCCAGCGGTTACCAGACTGAGAGCCGTTGCGTCAGCCAGTATCACGCCTGCTGGCAAAGCAATAAGGCTACTCTCGACTCATGCTATGAGGATGCAAAACATGAGTCATTTGACTGCTTGGGAGGTTGCGTTGTGGAGGGCATCCTGGGTCTGATACCGGGCGCGGGCCTAGTTCTTGACTTCGCGAAATTCGATCTCCAAACCCTCCTGAACCTCACAATGCTGGTGCGTCAGATCAAGCAAGGCATCATACAGGAGTTGGCGTCCACCGCCGGCAAATACCAGGGCCTGCTGTCGAGGGTGCGCACGGTCACGCGAGCCTGCGTTATCCCGGGGTGGTGGGATCTTGTCGCGTTTGGCATCTGTGTTGCTGGATGTACCGCGGGATGGTTCTACCAGCACTACCTATGTGACCGTCTGGACCGGCAACTGGAGATGGACTGCGGTAGTCAGTTTAGGCATTGTCTGGTTCGGACGGGTGAGATGCCGCCATATCCGATACCATGGATGAATACCCTCCGGCGTCGGTGACTGCGGAAGGAGCGGGTAGATGAGTGCTGCTGCTGGTTTCGCCATGAGGAGCTGGCTGTGACCCGAGACACAGTGGCCCGGGTGGGGCTGTGAGCTACGACAACAGGAGGGCGGCCGCGGTGGTGCGGAGGGCGCGGACGCGCAGCCTCGTTGTGATCGCACTGGCGACCTGCTTTCTCTTGTGGACAGCACGGGAGGGGATCCGGCTCTACGGCAGGTTGCCCGCGCGCATCCCGGCATGGACCGCGCGGGCCGGCGGTCAGATACCCTCCCGTGGGGGTGCGGCTGATCCCATGCCAAAGAGCATGGTGAGCGCGTTCTGGGCCCTGTTCGGCAGCGCGGGGACCATCGCGTATGGGCTGTATTTCTGCCTGATAGGTGCGCATAGATCCGGTCCGCCGGGGGAACGCCCAGGGTGCTGGGACATCGCGTCTCTTCCCCCGGACAGGCGAGCCTATGTTGTGGCACCCATGCGCGAGGCGTACTGCTGGCTTATGTCTTATATGGCCATATGCTTCGTCGCGTTCCAGCGGGAGGAGTGGCGGATGGCGATTGGGGAGACAGGACCTTCCGACGGCTTCATGTGGTTGATGTTCGCCGCGCCTCCCACGATCCTTGTCGCCTTCGTCCTGGGGAGGATCGCGATGGGGAAGAGGGCGAGGGTGCTGTGCAGGAGGATCTAGGCGGCCACACGCCGACTCTGCCCTCCTTCCTTGTTTGTAGGAATGGAAGGTAGCGATGGTGGGGCTGTTGGAAAGGTGCTTGTCTAGGGCTGCAGTCGATGCGATCAGAGGCTTGCCGGAGCGTGACCTATCCCGCCTCGGGCGACCGACGACCATGACCCTGGGCAATACCGCCATCGCCGAGACCGACTATGACACCGGGGGGCGCACCACCGCGGTGCGCAACCTCAAGGCCGACCGGACC
>CAZUGW010000077.1:0-3142 GCA_964620055.1 uncultured bacterium | reverse complement strand
TTTACGTACGCCTATGATGGCGTCGGCAATCGGACCTCCGTCCAAGAGGCCAACGGCGACCGCGTCACCTGGTCGTATGACAACACCTATCAGCTCACTCGCGAGCAGCGCTCCGGCGCGAACGCGTATGATGTAACTTACAGCTATGATGCGGTAAGCAACCGCCTTACCCTGGTGGACGGCACGGGGACGACCACTTACACCTACAACGCGGTGAGCGCCCTCGACTCCGTCGCCTATCCGGCCGGCAAACGGGTGACTTACGTGTATAATGAGGTCGGCCTGCGGTCGGCCCTGGTGGACCCGGATGGAGGGAGGACGACGTACTCCTATGACGCGAGCAACGCCCTCACCTCCCTGGTGAACCCGCAGAATGAACGGACGACCTTCATCTACGACGCGGCCGGGCGGCAGGTCACGCAGAAGAACGCGAACGGCGCCTGGGTGTCTATGACCTATGATGACGCGAGCAGGCTGACCGCGTTGGTGAACCTGAAGAGCGACAACAGCGTGCTGTCGAGCTTCACTTACTCCCTCGACAACGCGGGGAATCGAACCGCCGTCGTCGAGGCTAGCGGGGATCGCGTTACGTGGAGTTATGACAATGCCTACCATCTCGCGCGAGAACAACGCTCGGGGGCCAATGCCTATGATGTCACCTACACCTACGACTCCGCGGGCAATCGGTTGACGAAACTGGAAGGCGGGGTCACCACGACTTGCAGCTACGACAACGCCAACGAGTTGACCGTGGAGTGGACGCCCTCCGCGCGCACGACCTATACCTATGACGCCAACGGCAACACCACCGTCATCAACGTGGCCGGCTCCTTGACCACGAACACCTGGAGCCTGGAGAATCACATCACCGCGGTGGAGCTACCTGGCGGGGTCATCAATACTATGACCTATGACGGCGATGGCAAGCGACGCCGAACCGAAGACAGCGACGGGATTCGCAACGTCATCTGGGACAAAGAGAACGTCCTCGCCGAGACCGACAACTCCAACGCCACCGTCGCGGCCTATACCGCCGCGCCACGCCGATACGGCGATCTCATTTCCCAGCGCCGCAGCGGTTCCAGCTATTTCCATCTCTTCGACGCGTTGGGTTCCACCGATCGCCTCACCACCTCCGCCCAGGCGGTGCAGGCTTCCTACCTCTACCGTGCCTTTGGAGAGCAAACGGTGCTGTCGGGGTCGTCGGAGAATCGGTTCACCTGGGTCGCCCGACTCGGCTACTACCGGCAGAATGACGCGAGTAACTATTGGCTGAGGGCGAGGGTATATCAGCCAGGCATCGCGCGCTTTCTCAGTTATGATCCGCTGTATCAGGTTGTGAACAGATACATGGGCTTTAGGAATCGGCCCCTGGCGATGGTTGACCCGAGTGGCGCCAAGGAAGTCAGCGGAAAACTGTGGTGCTTCTGGCATGGGCCATCGCGACCGAGAGACAAGGGAGGACGATGGTGGTGTAGGTGCCCGGAGAACGACCAGAAGCCATGGAACTGCGTCGTCAAGCCCCCGCCGCGCCAACCACTCTCTCCGCGAGTGGGGGTCAAATCTCCGCGAGTGTGGGTCGAGCCGACCGACATAACTTGCCACTGCGTCAAGCCCAAGTCTGGTGCTTGGTGCGCGTCGAGCGCGAGCGGTGGTGGAGCCCCGACATGTGAGGTAACGTTGCGACGCTTCGGCCCCAGAAAAGGTCAGACCAAGGACTTCGGCCCCAAGAAGGGGCGTTGCGCCAAGTGGAAGCCACCCGGCAGTGGTGGCGGCGGCGGTGGCGGTGGCGGTGGTGGTGGTGGTGGTGGCGGCGGCGGTGGTGGCGGCGGCGGCGGAGGTGGTGGCGGTGGTGGCGGCGGAAACGGCAATGGGAATGGCAATGGCAACGGCGGGGACAAGTGCGGCCCGGACGTGACGGGAATTCTCAACTTGTCATTGGCGCGCCTTGCGACGCTTTACTATAGTTGGGGAACTGGTACTCACATTGAGATGTGTACAACCGGTTTCCGTCACTGGGATTTCAAGGAGCTTCACGGATCTGGTATCGAGACAACCCACTGCCCCGCGGGTGACTGCTGTGCGCGCACGGTGCAGATTGGCCTCGGCTGTTACCCAGACTGGGCCGTGAACTGGTCATTTTACGGTGCAGCCATGTGGCTGTGCCATACTTCGTTTCCAGGGAATTTGCCCGATCCGTTCCCCCCGGTACCGCTTTACGGGAAGGAAACGATGTTCTGGTACACTGCCCTCGCCACCGTCCTTGGGGACGCGGCTATCGCGATCCAATCTAAGGTGGAGCAACCAGAAGATATCAATTGCTACTCGACATTGCGCCATATAGAACTCAAAATGCTGTGGGCATATGCAGGATATGATGCCGCATCCACGGGGAACCTCATTGCACCTCCCATGAACCCGCCTGAGACCGCCCAGTGTGGAGCGTGCAGCGAACGGTGGCACAACCCCACCGGCCCCTTTGCAATCGATTGGGGTAACTACTAGTCAGGGTGAGAGGGGGTGGCTTGGGAGGTGGAAAGCCGATGACAACGGGATACTCTCCGCGGTGGATAAGAACTAGCGCGGTGGCATCGCTACTGCTGGCTGTGGTGGCCGTGCCCGCAGGTTTTGCGTGCAGCTTGACAAACGGACCTGAAGGGCAAACCATCGTGCGAGGTATGATGATCGCCAAGGCCATCGCAGGCCTCGCGCTGCTCCTCGCGGTCGCCATGCTCGTTCAAATCAAGCTGGCTGGTGCCAGGGTCTGGGATCAAGGCCTGGCCCTGGCCGCGGTCATGGCATCCGTAGCGGGATTGGGCCTCAGTCTCATAGGCGGAGCTGTCGCTCCGAGATTCCAGACCGACGTCCGCGCCGGGCTGTGCAGGGCCAGGCTGAAGACGGTGTTCCACGCTTTAGAACTGTCCACGGCGGACAACAACGGTGTTCTCCCATTGGCGCACGGCTGGTGTGACAGCATATCGCCTCATCTCAAGACGCCACAGGTTCCCTATCCACTGGTGTGCCCCGAGGCCTCCGACCACAGGTGCGGCTACGCTTACAATGCGAGATTGAGCGGAGTCCGTGCAGACACCCTGCCCCATCCATCGGCGACTGTGGTCCTCTTCGAGAGTGATGCTGGCTG
>CAZUGW010000076.1:8682-11474 GCA_964620055.1 uncultured bacterium | reverse complement strand
AGGCCCTTGAAGGCCGCGTGGTTGACCGTGTGAAGGAGCGCGGCGGTGAGCGCGCACGCCGACTTGGTCTCGCTGTCGAAGCGACTCACCGTGCCGCGGGCCTTCTCCTCGTGATCCGCGTTCAGAGTGAAGCGCGGCCCGAAAGCCCGGTCCAGGTGAAAGGTGGCGAGCCGCTCCAGCGCGGCCGCCGGGTTGTCCCCGCGCTTCTCCAGGAAGGCGGCACGGACGTTGATCGCCCCCCCGCCCTTGCCCAGGCCTCCCTTGAGGTCGAGCTTGGTGTTCTCCACCCTCCCCGCGTCCGGCGTGCGCGCGGAGGTCTGCTCGGCCTGGAGCTTGGCCGAGCTCCCGCCGTGGCCCAGGTCTCCTGTGAACTTCAGGTATCTTTCCTGCGTATCCTTGTCGCCAACGGACAGCGTCTTCAGATTGGCGGTGAGTTCCGCCCCGGGATAGAGCTGCATCACCGCGCCGACCAGGTTGGTCGTCTGCGCGCCGTTGCTCCCCTCCTTCGCGGTGTAGTCAGCGTTGAGGCGGAGGCGGGTATAGAGCGGCAGCGCGAGATGGACCTCGCGGGTGTTCTCCGACTGCTCGCGGCCGCCCGTCGTGGTGCTGACGTCGGTGAGGCCGAAGCGCAGGCTGTACTTCCCACCCTGGCCGAACTTGGACTCGCCGCCGAACTCGGTCGTGCGGCGCGCCAGCCCGGTCTTCCCGGTAGTCGGATCCCACTCCTCGCTGTGATCGGTGAGGGCGAGGCGCATGGAGGTGCTCTTGCCCAGGGTCAGGCTCAACGCGTTTGCCCAATCCGTGGTGGTGAGACCGCGCTTGTCATCGCCCGGCTTGTCGTTGGAGAGCGCCGTCCGCGTGGAGGAGAAAGACGCCCCGGGCACGAGTTGGTACGAACCGCTCAGATTGAGCGACTGGGTGCCGGCCGCCTTGATCAGGGCCTGAAGGTCGGACTGATCTACGCCCGAGAGGGAGTTAGCGGCGTCCGGAAACTTCGCACCGACGTTCTGCACGCTGAGGTCGAACTTGCCGCGCCCGCCGTCGAACTGCGCCTTGAAGGATTGGGCCTGGTCGTCGAGGGCGCGCATCGCCTCCAGCCCCGTGCCGGGGAGGATCACCGGTCTTCCGCTGCCATCCTCCACCACGCTTGAGGTCCCGCTGAGCGCGAACGTAGGACGGACGCCCAGGCCGGGGAGGGAGGTGCGGCCGCCGTAGGTGAAGGCCTTCAGGGTGAGCTGCTGCGCGCCACCCAGGGCGAACTGGAGTGCGCCGAGAAGGGGTGCGTCCTTCGCCTGCGAGGGGTCGTAGAACTGGGGCAGGGCCAGGCCGCCCGGCGTGTCGGGGAGATCGAGGTCCGGGAGGGTCCCGGCGCTCTCCGGGCCGGACAGGGCCCAGGCGGCGGGGAGCGTGCAGCACAGCGCGAGCACCGTCAGGAGAGCTACTCTGACGAACGCGCACGTCCCTCTCGTTCTGCCGCGCTCAGCCTTCCACACCGCCCCGCTCGCCCTCGCCTGGTGAAATTCCGCTTCACCTGTTTCATGCGACCTTACTAGTACCTTCCATCAACCCGGCTTGGTTTGGAGGGATGGTGCTGTTCAGCGCGCCGGATTGGTGGTCGCGAGTAGGAGTCGGGGAGGCGGACGGATCGCCGGCCGGGAGGAGGTCCGCGCTCGTGTTGGGGAAGGCGGCCGCCCTCGCCTCGGAATCGAGGGTGGCGAGCCGCTCGCCCGCCATCGCCAGGGAGACATGTGAGTCGGAATCCGTGGTGGCGGCGCGGGCGACGGAGCGGAGCGCGCGCAACGCGGTCGGGCCGACCTCGCGCCCCAAGGGTTGACGGGCGGCGATGGCGACAGGCTCAGGGGACGGGCCGGCGGCGATCAGCGTGACGCGGCGCACCGGTCGCGTCGCGAGGTGGCCGTTCACCGGCTGATCAGAACGGGGCGAGGCCGGGGATGCTTCCACGGCCGGCGCGAGCTGGGCCGGATTCGGCTGCTGCTCCTCCGGTTCCGAGACTCCGGGCTGGACAAAGGGGGAGGGCACGGCGGCCACTACTGAAGGCCGCGTGTCTATAGGGCGCGGGGAAGGAATCTGCGGCGGGGTCGAGCGAAGCGCCAGGAACAGCGCGACGGCGGCGACGGCCGCGCCGGCGAAGGCCGGCCGGAGGCGGACGCCCCAGGGCGCCGGCGGCGGCGCGCGGCGCGCGCGCGCTGCCTCCCGCACTCCCAACGGGGCGAGCACGGGTTCGAGGGAGCGAACGGCACGCGTGGCCTCAGTGAGCGTCGCGAGCTCCAGGTTGCAGTCCGGGCAGGCGTCGAGATGGAGCCGCAAGAAGCCGGCCGCGAGAGACGAGAGGCGCGTGTCCAGGGATTCGTGAATGAGTGCCAGCGCCCCCCGACACGTGAGTTGCGGAACGGGCTGGCAGTCCAGTCTGGCGACGATGCGCTGACGCAGATCGTACGGAACGCTGACCGGCGGAAGGGTGAGGAGCACACGCGCGCTCGCACGAGTCTGCCCCAGGGCCTCGGCGCAGGCCCGGCAGGAGCGAAGATGCTCCTCCGCGCGTCGGGAGCCGGCCGTTTCGCCGTCGGCGTATTCGGTAAGCTCCGCCGGTGACAGATGTCTAACTAACACTGCGGCATCCTCTGGACAGTCTCTCACATCCGCGGGGTTAGACACCTGGGGGCGCGGTTTGGTCGCGCGGAGTAGGGGGCCTACGGGAAGACGGGATGGGTCTTTGCGCGCGGGGCGCTAGGCATTACGGCTACGGTCGCGGGCGGCAAAGCCACTTCCGA
>CAZUGW010000076.1:0-8672 GCA_964620055.1 uncultured bacterium | reverse complement strand
GAGACGGTACGTTAGAACGCCCCCATCGGATCCACCGGGTTGCCGTTGCGTCGTACTTCGAAATGGCAGTGCGGGCCGGTGCTCAGCCCCGTGCTGCCCACGTAGGCGATGGTCTGGCCCTGGCTAACCTTCTGGCCCTCGCCGACGCCCAGGCTGGAGCAGTGCCCGTAGAGCGTGGCCAGGCCGCCGCCGTGGTCAATGATGACGCAGTTGCCGTACCCGCCCCACCGGCCGGAGAACCGCACCACGCCCCCGGCCGCGGCGTGGATGGGCGTGCCGCTGGAGGCGGCGATGTCCACGCCGGTGTGCATCTTGCGCCGGCCGAGAATGGGATGCATACGATACCCGAAGCCGGAGGTGATGCGGCCGCTGACCGGCCGCGCTAGGCCGCCCGTCCAGGGAGTGACCACCGTGCCGCCGCGGCCTTTGGACCGGCGCTGGAGCCGGTTCAACCACGCGGTGATCTCCCGCGAGTTTGCCTCCAGTTCGTCCAGGGCCCGCTCCCACGCCAGCCGCTGGCGGAGCACCGCGGTCTTCTTCGCCTGGGTGTCCTGCCGCGCGTCGAGGGTATCGGCCCGGGCGTTCTCTTCCTGGTGCTGCAGTGACTCGAGCGTCTGCTTGCGGTTCTCCACCGTCTCCCGCCGCTGGTCGGCGCGGCTCTGGGCGGTCTCGAGGCCGTCCAGGACCTCCGCGTCACTCGACACCACCTCGTTCACGAGATACACGCGATTGGAGAAATCCGAGAAACTGCGGGATTGCAGCAGGACTTCGAGGGCCTTGATATCCCCTTCCTGGTAGAGCGTCACCAGGCGCTCGGCGACCAAGTCATGGCGATCGTCCAGGGTGCGAGTCGCCTCGCTGAGCTGCACCACGGCCGTGTGGAGGTCGGCGCGCGCAACGGTCACGTTCTGCTTGATCCCGTGGAGTCGCGCCTCGTTCGCGTCCAGCCTGGCCTCGATCTCCGCCAGTTGGCGGTTGACCTGCTTTTCTTGCTGCCTGGCGACCTTGAGGTGGCTCCGGACGCGCTGCTTCTGGTTGGCAAGAGCCTTCAACTGCTGCTTGAGGGTGGCGGCATCGGTCGCGCGATGGCGCGCGCCCAAAGAGGCCCCCGAAAGTGCGGCGCAGAGCAGTAGACAACCGATCACTGTCAGCCGCGCGCGCCGCCCGAGATGCCACGTCATTGCTCTCTCCCGCTTCGCAGGTGAGTCCCCAGCAGAGAGACCGTCAGTCCCCTGACAATCCCATACCACATCTCGCCCGTGGTCTGATACTTCCGCGCCCACCCTCTGGATTCCTTCCGACCCGGGGCAGTTTCCGCCGCGGGCGGCCTGGCAGCGGGTGGCCGCCGTGTGGTATCCTGGGAGCGCAGAGTGATCTTCGGTTGTCCTACCTTGGTCATCAGACAGAAACTATGGCCGGTTCGCGGGGCGCACTGGCAGGGTTCTGCGCCTTCGTGTTGGCCGCGGTGCTGCTCGCAGTTGGCGGCTGCGGACGCCGCTCTGCGCCATCGGCGGTCGAGTCCGGCCCGGCCGTGACACTGTCTCCCGGTCAGATTTTCCGCTTCACCGACCACTTCCACGGCAGCACCGCTCCGACAGGGCTGCCCCGGCGTATGGACGGCCAGGCCCAGGTGCTGTTGGGCGATGCGCTGCAACCCGTGCTCTGCGCGCGCGCCCCGCACAGCTTCCGGCAGAAGCTGGCGCTGCCGAGCGGAGCCAGACTCCGTCTCGCCTTCGGCCTCACCCCCGGCGGCGCGACGACTCGGTTCGCGATCCGGGTGCGCCACAGTGGCCAGAGCATGCAGTTGCTCTCCACCGAGGTCACCAGATGGGGAGGAGGCCGGGCCGCGAACTGGACGCCCCAGAGCCTCGACCTTCCGGCCGGCGAGGTGGAACTCGAGCTGACCACCGAACTCGTCGGCCAGCCCTCCCGGTCGCAGGAGGGCACGACGGCCTGCGCGCTCTGGGTGAATCCCCTGGTGCTCGTCCCGAGCGTGACCGCGCGGCCCAACCTCGTGCTCATCCATCTGGACGCGCTTCGCCCCGATCATCTCGGGTGCTACGGGTATGCGCGAGATACCAGCCCCAATCTCGACCGCCTGGCCGCGCGCGGCGTCCTGTTCGAGGACGCCAACTCCACGGCCACTTGGACGTACCCCTCGGTCCAGGGATACCTTAGCTCCAATCAGCAGAGCCTGACCTTCGGCCGCGAGGTCGGTGATGCGCTCTCCGCCACGGGCGCCGGCGCGGTGGTGCGGGGGCCCGCGCTCACCGGGGCCTCGCTGCAAGGGCAACTCCGCGAGGCGGGTTATGAGACCCTCGCCTGCACTGGAGGAGGATACTTGGACCCGCGCTTCGGGTTCGACGCCGGTTTCGACTGGTATTGGTTCCACAACTACCCCATGCTGCCCGACCAATTGGCGGCCGTGAAGGATCGGTTGCCGCGCACCCACGGCCAGCCGTTTTTCCTCTTCCTGCACACCTACGAGGTGCATCACTATCGCAAGGGATTCGGTCACGGCCTGTCTCACTACAGTCATGGGTATGCCGGGAAGCTGACCAACAAGGACCTGATCGAAGAGACGGTGAGCGGACGACTGCATGATCTTACCCCGGCCGATCGGCAGTACCTGCAGGACCTGTACGACGGCGAGGTGCGTCACACCGACGCGCTCCTCGGGGCCTTCCTGGACTGGCTGTTCGCGCAACCCTGGGGGCGGAACACGGTGGTGGCGATCCTCGCCGATCACGGCGAGGCCTTCGGCGAGCACGGCCAGATGGGTCATTGCGGCGTTCCCTACCGCGAACTGGCGCACGTCCCGCTGATCTTCTTCCGCTCCGACCACGGATGGCCGGGCCGGAGGGTGAAGCAACCCGTGTCACTGATTGACCTGGCTCCCACGCGAAGGCGATGGTCGGCCGGTCGCTCGTGCCGATGTTCGCGGGGCGGCCTCTGCCCGACAGGCCCATGCTGTGCGGGAACATCGTGTCGCTGATGGCGCGAGAGGGACGCTGGTGGTATGTGACGTGGCGGAACGCCCAGCCGGAGGAACTCTACGATATCCTCCGGGATCCGAAGCAGCAGCACAATCTCGCCGGCTCCGCGCCGGACGAGTTGACCCACATGCGCGGCGTCTTGGCGCAGCTCACCGCCCAGTCCGCCCGCGGGTATCACCTCGCGGTCACCATGCCGCCGGCGGGCGACATGAGTATCGCCGTGGAGTCAACCGCGGGGTTGACGTACTACGACGTCCCCACCCTGGGGAGGGGCGATACGACAACGGTGCACCGCGTCGGAAAGGGGGGACAGCGGTTGGAGGTACACCTCGGCCCCGGCCGCGCCCAGCATCTGGTCCTGTTCGAACCCGCGTCGGGAGCGACGCTCTCGCTCTCGGCGCGCGCCGGGGATGCTCTGGTAGAGGCCGGGCGATTCCATCTCTGGAAGAGTGGCGCCTGCCCTAAAGCCGTGCCGATCACCATCAGGCCAGAGACACAGGCCTCGTTCATCGCGGAGCAGCCGAGAATCATCTCGCAGGACTGGGGCCTCCGGCTCTGGTTGCCGCCGAGCGCCCTGCCGTCCCGCCAGCCGGAGGCGCGGCGATCCGGGAACCTGCCCGCGGACCTGGAGCGGCAGTTGAAGGCCCTGGGCTATCTGAAGTAGGACAAGGATTCCCGCCCGGTCCGCCGAACCTGATAGGCAGTAGCTGCAATGGCACGTAACTCTCCACCGGCGCCCGCGCCGACTACCCCGGACCAGACTCGGAGCACGCCCGAGGTCGAATTGCACCGCCGCGATACCGAGATCGCGGTGGCGATCTTCCGTACCATTTTTCTGCTCATCGTGCTCACCTCCCGCCGGGTGTTTGTCGCGGGGGACGAGGCCGAGCTCCTGTTGCAGATCGCGGTGATCGCCGCGGCGGGCTACAACCTCGCCCTCTTTGTGATCCACATGCGCGGCGTGCCCTTTCCGCGCGTCATCATCGTCGCCCTCGACGTGGTGATGATCAGCCTCTGGCTCTACTTCGCGGGCCGCAGCGCGCCGGTCTACTTCGGCCTCTACTACGCGGTGGTGGTGGTCGCGGGGCTCTGGTTCGGCGTGCCCGGCGCCTTCCTCACCGCGTTCTTCTCCTGCGTCTTCTACGCCTGGGCGATGTACTCCGGGGGGGCGCTCTCCCTGGCCGACCGCTCCCTGGTCGGCGCGGTGGCGATGCAGTCGCTCTTTCTGATGATCACGGCGGGCGTGGTGAGCGTCGCAATGGAGTTACAGTCCCAGGAACGCCAGGCCCTCGCCACCTCCCGGGCGGCCTTGCAGC
This sequence comes from uncultured bacterium, assembly GCA_964620055.1. Lineage (GTDB taxonomy): Bacteria > Armatimonadota > Hebobacteria > Hebobacterales > Hebobacteraceae > CAZUGW01. The sequence goes on along the minus strand of CAZUGW010000076.1, from coordinate 4,360 downwards.
AGCACTGGCAGCGCATCCGCATCGCCCAGACCATTGACCAGATGATCCGGCCCCCCCGCCTGCCGCAGATCCCGGGGTTGGAGGTCGCGTTCCGCTATCGCCCGGCCGCCTACTCAGTTTCCGGCGAATACTACGACGTGATCCGCCTCGGCCCGCGCCGCGCCGGGATCTGCATCGCCGACTTCGCGGTGCGATGGGAGTGGGGCCTCCAGTACCTCTACGCGTTCAAGAACTCGTTCCGCCTGGCCGCCCGCCGCGAGCAATCCCCGGCGCGCGTGCTCACCCAGGTGAACCGGGAGATGGAGGCCGAGATCGCCAGCGATCCGGCCTTCCAGGAGCGCCCCTACGCCTTTGCCAGCATGTGCTATGTGGTGATTGACCTGGACCGCGCCGAGCTCACCTACGCCCTCGCGGGCAATGAGCCGCCGGTGCTGCTCGCGGCGGAGAGCGGAGCGATGACCGCCCTCGACCACGCTGGCATCGTCCTCAACGTGGTCCCCGACGCGCAGTACGAGGACGCCTCCGTGCCCATTCACACCGGAGATACGCTCGTATTGTTCACCGACGGGCTCACCGAGGTGAGGGACGGCGAGGGCCGGTTCTTCGGCCGCGAGGGGCTGGTGCAGTGCATCTCCGCCTTCTCTCGCGCGCCCACGGTGGCCGGCCTGGTGGAATCGGTGTTCGACTGCGCCAACGAATTCGGGCGTCACGGCCAGCGGCGCGATGACATGACCCTGCTCGCGGTGCGTATCACCGCCACGGACTTGGGGCAGGGGCAGGAAGCCCCGGCCGGGGAAGAGCGAGTCCCGATAGACTGACTGCTTGCTGTCTGGCGGCGAGAGCGAGGCCGGGTCTGCCGTATCTGTCCCCGCTACTGTCTTGCGCTTGGCTGTCATCCCGAGCCGCCCCGTTGCGCCGCCAGGCGCAGAGGGGCAATGCGAGGGATCAATACCTGCAAGGGAAGCCATTAGAAGAGGGCCTCAGCAGGCGGCACCGCGCCGCATATGGCGGCGTTCACACCCCGATGCGGTTAGGCCGAACTTCGGGTTGCCTTGGCGCCGCAGCGCCGTAGCCTCCAGCCCATAGCCTCTCCCACTGCGGCACTCCCGTGCCGAGGCAATCTAACGTCCCGTTCCTCGATGGTCGCTCAGGCTTGGATGGTTCATCGGCTGAGTGCTGAGGCACTGACTACGCGGGATCGTTCCCTACAGTTGCTCCCGGCACTCCATCGCCAAGCAATCCAACGCCTGCGGCACTCTGGAGAAAGGCAGAACCGCCGCTAGGTGCCCGGACGGCATCTATGCGCTCAGCCTAGGTCTGGCGCGGAAGCTCAATGGTCTCAACGAGTTTCCGCATAGCTTCCGGCGAACTCAGTTGCCCCCGAAGCTCCTGGTACGAATTCTCCAGCGCTTCGAGAAGCAGCCCCATCTCCTTCACCTCGCGCTCGAAAGCCTGATCAATGGAAATGCCTTCGCGACTTGCCCTGTCTTGGGTCGCCTCAAACAGGCCACGCGCAAATATGGCCAGCCCCTCAACCATCTTCGTATTGAACCCGCAAAACGGCATCCCTGTTCTCCTTTGCTGGAAATCGCTGAGCGCGTGACGGCGCCTATGCCTGAAGGTCCCTTGCCATTAGCCTCAGCTTGTATTGGATCGCGGCGACCACTGCAGCCGCAATCAGCGGCAGAATACTAAGTGTGACGAAGCCAGCGCTCTTCATCGCAGCCTTGCCAGTCTCAACCTGGACCGCGAGTACTACGCACATGTAGAATACAAACGAAAGTGCAAGGTTGTTGAACCTAGTCGCCTTCTCCAACACATTGGACCACTGTTCATAGCGTACCGCGATCAGCAGCTTCTTGAACTCGGTGCACCTCGCACAGTACAAATCCCGCCCCGGCGCCAAATGCGCATATGGGTCAAAAGTATCGAGGCTCCTGATAGTGCAGGCCACAAAGCAGATAACTAATCCTAACACGATCAGTGCCCACTCAAACTGTCCTTCCACTCGGAGCCCTCCCAGATTGTATGATTCTAGCTCCCATTCCTAGCACGAAGATGATCGAACTCAGTACTAGCGATACCGGTATGGGCCACCACGACAACGACGGAGCATAGAACAGCGAATATACGCCTAGTGCTACGCCAGCAACTGCGCCAACCCCGATGCTACTCATAGCGAACGCCTGAGACGGAATCCATGCTCTTGGCACAAAGATCGCCCCAAACACCACAGGAGCCAAGGACAGCTGTGCGGAGTAGAACGCGAACAGCAGGGAGATGAACTGCTCCCCGCCCTTGTGCTTCACGTCTATGAACACGAAGACCGCCAGCAAAGCAAGCAACGCCACCAGTCCAAAGAGCCGAGCTGTTGCCAGGAGCCCCTGCATGCCAGACTCCGCCGAAGTCTGAGTGTCATCAAGCCGTTGACGTGTCGGCTTCCAGGTATCGTATACAAAGACGAACATAGCTGCCGAGATAACCGAATCGACCGTGGAAAGCATAATGGCTGTCACGCTTCCTACAAAAAGATAAGCCATCACCTGATCGATCACTCGGACTGATCTTGCTAACATACCTGGCAAAGCGACGAAGGAACCGTTCTGTACGGATTCAGGCATGGCGACAGCAGCCAACGCGCCCAAAGCGACAAATGCTATCCATGTCCAGGGCGACTCGACGGCATAGATGCGGAATCCTTTCTGCATCTCCTTCAGGTGCTCAGACTGGTTGGAATCGGACTCATCACTACGCAGACAGAGGAGCCTCTGCCAGTTCGTCATGTCGACGAATTGCCATAGCAGCGGCAGAAGGCATATCGCGATGACTCCAGGATACCCGAACCCGGTAAGCTGGGATGGCATGCCGCGGAAGGCATGGTGCCAGTCTTGCCTACCGATTACTATGACAAGGCCTAGTACCATAAGGAGCAGTCCCCCGCTAACAACCACGTTTCCGATTGCGGTCATGCCACGTCCATAGCTGGTTACTGAGTCAGAGGTGTCAATGAAACGGCCGCGGCGCAGAGCAAGCACCCACACAGCAAGCACGAGTGTTACCAGGGCGATCACCTGTAGAGGGGCAGACTGTGGAGAGCCGTGGAACGCTGCGATGTAGGCGAGAAAGACGAAGACGCCGGCCAGCCCCACGTACGAAAACAGCAACTGGACCTGATCTGTGCGGATTGAACTCGCCTGCCCCCCGTACGAGACGTAGGCTAACGCAGCGAACAGAAAGAGAAACATTACCGCGTATATGAGGTCGCCATTAGGCAGCATTGGCTTCAGAACTGCTGAACCCCACACAACCTCCCCGATGGCTAGCCCCAGCAAACCAGCAACCGTTACTAGAGAGGACCAGGGCCGCAGGCGTGAACCGTAAGTGTCCCCAAGATACCCATGGACCGTGTGGTCCTTTGAGATGAAGGATTGCAGGCGAGGCAGGACGAGCGCGAATGATACGATGCCCAGACCCCAGAATAGTGAATTCAGGAGAGGGATAAGAAGCAGTCCCTGGCTACCCCACATCATGAACGGATAGATCGAAGCAACCTGGAATGCATATGCAATCGCCGAATTCGAGAACGGAGTAGTTCCTATACTCTTGAAAGCGGCAAACCACTCGTTGGGGCGCTGCAACGTTGTTCCAGGAATGGTCACCGCTGCGTATGTATAGACAAGCAAAGGCAGTAATATCGCGATTAGTACCATTTCGTCTCCTTCCTTGCGATCTTCTCACATCACACCAGGGAGTAAGGCCGGGGTGGCATGGATTATAGGTCGCAAGGCGGCCCTTGTCAACGCGGAGGCTTATAAGTAACAGTTTGATTGCTTCGGCATATAGTGCCGGAGCACGAGAGAACCAGCACAGGGCTTCGGAGTCGGCCGTGCCGCTGCAATCCCGCGGCAGACAGCAGATTGCCTCGGCACGTAGTCCTGAAGCCTCCGCGCCCCCTCCCTCACCTCTCACCCCCCGCCTCTCGACTCCTCGCCTCTTCGCCTCCCCTCCTCCGTGACATCGGGACCGCCCCACCCCGTTCCTCTCCCTCGCCTCGACTGCGGGTGGGCCGTACCACTTCTCGCCTCCCTCCAGCCCTTCAGGGGCAGGGGGCAGTCGAGGCGAGGGAGAGGAACGACCCTTCCCCTGCCCATGGCCCTCCTCGTCCCTCCCAACCGAAGCGAACAAACCAGCCACGCCTCTTGACACCATACCTCAAATCTGCTACCATAGCAAGAATAGCTTTCGCACCTTGACAACTCCATAGCGCCCCCACATCCCCTCCCTCCCCCCTGCCTCCCTCCCGAGTGAGAAAAACGCGTTTCCCATGAGAAAACCCACCAGAACGCACGTAAACAGGGCT
>CAZUGW010000075.1:9561-11488 GCA_964620055.1 uncultured bacterium | reverse complement strand
CGGTGCTGAACAACCCGCCGACGAAGCGGTATACGAGGCTGAGGGAGCTGGTGGCCCGCTAGTCGTCAGTGGCAGTAAGACCGCCGGGGGCCGCTCTCAGGAGTCTATGATCTCTTCGCAATCCCCCCCAGCGTTTCCAATGGGACAACTCAGGCAAGCGTCTGACCTGAAGCGCTCAACGGTGTCGAGGGGCTTCAGCCTTCTTTCCTTCAGGATCGCTCGGTACCGCTCATGGACCTGCCGCGCGACTGCATACCGCTCACCATCCAGCGTTCCGTCTGCCAAGACTGCTCCAAGCGACTGGCAGATAATCGGTATTGGGTGTTTCAAATGACCGTTGACTTGCAGATCGCGGACCACAGCCCGGCGGTAGCCGCTGTCGCTCAACGGGGATGCGGTCTGCGTCCCGAACTCATCTGCGTACTCCTGTTCGGAAAGGATGTGGCGCTCCACAACTTCCCCGTTGGCGTAAAGCATGTCGGCCCCGAAAAGGTCGGCCTCCGCTTCGCTGGCCTCGTGGTATTGGGATTGCACCGGGTTGGGGGAGTAGTCACTGCCAAGCTCCCAACGGGTAAGCATCCTGCGCTCTTCGTGGTGAGCCATGGCAATGTGACCCAATTCGTGTGCCGTTAGGAAGCGAGTCAGGTTGGGATGCTCGCGCATGTCGTCGCTGTTGACCAGTATCAGGATCACCTTCTCTCCAGGAAGCGATGACGCGAATGCGGTGCCCCGACGCACCTCTGCCGTTCCGGCGACGGCTATGCGGACCTTCCATCTACGCTCAAGATACCGGATGGTGGAGGCAAAAAGGTTGTGCGGGGGGCGCTGGATGGCCCTCTGGATCAGTGCGAACTGGTTGTCCACGTACGTCCCGGCCGTATCCTCAAACACCATCGCGCCGCCTCCACGGTGCTCTCACTAAACTGGCTGGTATGTGTAGGGCATACTTGGCACATGCTACCACATCCTGTCACGGGCGTAAAGGCGGCCAATAGAGAGCCCCGCAACCAAGGCAGCGGGGCTCTCACGACGGATCGAAGCGCGTCTCGGTGTCCCCCAGAGGACACGGTGCCCTGCGCTCATTCCCATCGAGAGGGATCCAGCAGAATCCCTTTCACCTCCTCCGATTCGAGTATCTGGAGGATTTCGTCAGGTCCTAGGCTACCGTGGCTGATTACCGCGTCAATCCCAAGCCTCTGGAGACCAGCCCGATACTCCTGCGTCTTCTCATCCGCTGGCCCAAAGGTCTGGGCAACGTCGCGGAAACGAGCCATACGCTCTTCCTCCGTCTTGCACGTAGACCGGTCGCTCAGGTAGCCCTCAAGCTGTTCCTTTTCGCTGTCCTTCTCTATCATGCTGGTCTCCTTGCACAGAGAGAATCTGGGTAAACCCCAAAAGGCTCTGGGCTGCTCGAGCCTAGAGCCGCAAAGAAGATAAGCGCATTCTATACAGGCTTATTCGGCTTGTCAATACCCTGCATGCCGATAACGCACGGATTACGCCACTCTATGGGCAAGGGTTGACACCCTCTGGCCTGGCAAGCTATCGTACGTAGGCATTATTCCACAATCCTGCACGCGGTTAATACGGTTAATACGCGTAGGCGGCAGAGAAGAGGCCCGGTTCCCCACGCGGGCTGTCTGGAGACCCCCGACCCATAGCCGCCGTCCAGATAGCCATGCCATTAGCTGTAACTCACCACGCGTCTCGCACGTCGCGCCGCGCACTCAGTAGCAAGCGCGGAAACCGACACGCTCTCGCCGGCTCATGGGCAGGAGCATTCCCCCGGGAGCGGGAACACATGGTGATCGCGATGTCCCGTAACGACCTCAACGATCTCACCGGCAAGGAATGGATCAAGTTCACGCGGACCTGGTTCGTGTGCGATTCGCCGCGGTATTGGCGGAATCGGGAGACGGAGTTGCAC
>CAZUGW010000075.1:6308-9551 GCA_964620055.1 uncultured bacterium | reverse complement strand
GGCGATACCCGGAGGAGATGGCGGCGGAGTTCCTGAGCTTCTTCACCAAGCGCGGTGGGTTCGTGCTCGATCCGTTCGCGGGATCGGGAGCGACGTTGGTGGCCGCCGAAGAACTGGGACGCGTCGGCGTCGGTATCGAACTGAACCCGCGCTACGCCAACATCACAAGGCAACGCATCGCCACCGTCTCTACGCCCCAAGTCATCGTCTTGGGGGACGCGAGCAAGCTCAGCCGCGCCGATCGTTGGCGACCCGGGCGGGCCGAGCTCGAGTCCTTTGGAATTCCGTTCCATCGCGGTCTCCCCCAATTCGACTTCGCTATCACCTCGCCGCCCTACTGGCGGATGCTGCGCACCAGCCGCGGCGGGGTGAATTCCAAGCATAAGCAGCGCGCGGCCCAGGGGTTGGATACGGCGTACTCGGATCACCCTGATGATCTAGGGAACATCACGGACTACCCTGAGTTCATCCGCGCGCTGGGCAAGGTGTTCGACGGCGTCGCGAAGTGTGTGAAGCCCGGCAAGTACCTGGTGGTGGTGGCGCAGAACCTGCGCGATCCCGACGGCGAGGTGCGACCGCTCGCCTGGGACCTGGCGCGGCGCATCGGGAAAACCCGTTGGCAGTTCCAAGGGGAACGCATCTGGTGCCAGAATACCAAGCCGCTGGGCATCTGGGGCTACCCCAAGGTGTTCGTGCCGAACTACCACCATCACTATTGCCTGATCTTTCGGAGACGAGGAGTCGAGGAGGTCCCCCTGGGGATGGCGTTGTCATCCCAGCGGGATGGCAGAGCCACGAAGGGTCGGGGATCGAGAACAGGTTAATGGTGATTCGGGTCTGGGGAAGCACTAAAGAGAGAGGATTCGTCGTGCCGCGCTTCGTATCCGCGTTACTGATCGGCGCGCTTGCGTGGTGCGCCGCAAGCCGCACATCCTATGCCAGTGAGGTGCCGATGACCCCCGCCGAGACGGAAGCGAGAATCGTCGCCGCCGGTCGCCCCCGCCTGCTTTTCCAGGCGAAGGACCTGGCGCAACTGCGCGAGGCGATCAAGACCACCCACCGCGAGGAATGGGAACGACTGAAGGCCGCGGTGGACAGCGTGTTGGACGAGAACCCACCGGAGAACCGCCCCATCGAGGGCGATCCCACCCGCCCGGGCACGCCCAACGATGAGATGCTCTGGCAGCGCGTCTTCGGCTACCGCATTCCGGCGCTCGCGCTGGTCGCCCTCCTCGACCCCGCCCCCAAGTACTTCGAGGCCGCGCGCAAGTGGGCGCTGAAGCCGGGCGAGTACCCCCTCTGGGGGGCCGGCGTGTTCGAGGGCACCGACCTCGCCGCCGGGCACGAGTTGTACGGCATTTCCCTCGCCTATGACTGGTTCTACGACCGCTGGTCTCCGGAGGATCGCGCCAAGCTCAGGCAGATTCTCGCCGAGCATGGGAAGGTGATGTACGAGGCCGCGGCCGGGAGCAACGACCGCGGCTGGTGGAAGGACACCTGGCGGCAGAACCACGCCTGGTGCAACTACGCCGGGCTGGGCGTGACCGGGGTAGCGCTGGCGGGAGATGAGCCGGGCGTGGGCGCGTGGCTGGCCAAGGCCGAGTGGGGCTATCAGCACATCTTCGCCGAACTGCCCGAGGAGGGGGCCTACGAGGAAGGCGTGCCGTACTGGGGCTATGGCATGGAGTCCATGATCCGCTTCATCACCGCGGTGCGCCCGTACGTGAAGACGGATTTCTACGCCTCGCCGTACCTCAAGCACACCCACCTCTTCCGACTCTACCTGGCCGGCCCGACCATGGGCTCCATCGTCAACTTCGGGGACGGGCCGACGCGGGACTGGCACTCCATCGGCCCGCTGATGTCCCGCCTCGCCGCGGAATACAAACAGCCACTCGCCCAGTGGTTGGCAAAGGCCCTTCCGGAGCGGAAGGACGCGGACAGCCGCATGTACGAGTTGCTCTGGCACGACCCCGCGGTCCCCGCGGAAGTGCCCGACGGCCTTCCCACCTGGCACGTATTCAAGGCCACCGGCTTCACCGGCGCGCGCACGAGCTGGGGCAGTGACGCACTGACTCTTCACCTCCGCAGCGGCCGCACCCCGGTCTCACATGCCCACCTCGACATCAACAACGTCCTCCTCAACGCGGGCGGCGAGTGGCTGCTCCAGGACTACGGCTACGGGAAGGTGGGGCCGGGCTATTTCGACCGGACCGTGGACTACTTCAGCAACGACACCGCGGGCCACAACTGCCTCGTGATCGGGGAGCGCAACCAGCGCAAGGACGACGCGAGCCACGGCGTCATCACTGACGGCATCGAACAGGACGGCGTGATCTGGTTCCGCTCGGACGCCACCCAGGCCTACGACGGCGTGGAGTCCGTGACGCGAGAGCTGGCCCTGCTTCGGCCGCGCCCCGGCCTCGGCAAGTGGGGCGCGGTGGTGGTGCGCGACCTGGCCCGCACGAAGCAGCCCGAGTCCTTCGACTTCATGCTCCAACCCGGCGGCGAGGTGAGCGTGAATGGCGACTCCTTCGAGATCAGAGGCAAGAGCGCCCGCCTGGTCGGCAAGGTGCTTTCACCCGCGGGAGTGCGGATGGAGATCCTGCCTGGGATCGGGGACCATATCAACGTCGAGAACCCCAGGACGCTGCGGATCTCCGCTCCCGACAAGGCCCAGGGCATGGAGTTCGTCGTTGTCCTCTTGCCACTTGCCGAAGGAGAGTCAGTCCCCGAGATCTCCTCGCCCTCCCCGGGAGCGGTGCGAGTCGGGGCCGACACGCTAACCTTCTCCCCGGGCGGGACCAAGCCGCCGACGCGGAAGTAGGGCCGGCTCCTTTGTACTGCAAACCCGCGCCCGGCCCCACTATGTTCGGGAACGGCGCAAGGGGGCGGTTTCGCGCGCCGAAGCTGGTCGCAGACTCAACACGGAGGATGCGACCATGATTGGCGAGAGCAAGAGCATCGTCGTAGCAGGCGCGACTGGCAATCAAGGCGGCGCGGTCGCTCGCAAGCTGCTGGAGGCGGGCGAGTGGAAGGTGCGCGCCCTGACCCGCGACCCCAACTCCGCGGCCGCGCGCGCCCTCGCCGCCCGCGGCGCGGAGATTGTGAAAGCGGACCTGGACGACCATCACTCCCTCGGCCTGGCCTTGCAAGGGGCCTACGGCGCGTTCAGCGTCCAGAACTTCTGGAAGGTCGGGTACGACCGGGAGGTCTATCAGGGCAAGACGTTTGCGGACGTGG
>CAZUGW010000075.1:0-6298 GCA_964620055.1 uncultured bacterium | reverse complement strand
CCGCCACCTGCGTGGTTGTGAACGACCGTTTGGACGTGGCGTTGGCCGCAGGGGTCAAGCACTTCGTCTACAGTTCCGTGGGCGGCGCCGACCGCAACAGCGGGCTGCCGCACTTCGAGAGCAAGTGGCAGATCGAGAATCACATCCGGATGCTCGATCTCCGCTATACCATCCTCCGGCCGGCCTTCTGGATGGACAACTTCAGCGGGCCGCAGTTCCGGGACGCCATCCTCGGCGGCACGCTCGGCATGGGCCTCCCGCCCACCACCAAGCTCCAGATGGTCGCGCTGGACGACATCGGCGCCTTTGCCGCGATGGCCTTCGCGAAACCGCAGGACTTCGTGGGCAAGGCCCTCGAGCTCGCCGGAGACGACCTTACCATGCCGGAGACCGCGGACATCTTCTCCCGCGTCCTCGGCCGCCCGGTGCAGTTCCGGGAGATCCCGCTCGATGAGATCAGGCAATCGTCTGAGGAGTGGGCGAACATGCTGGAGTGGTTCAGCCGGCACGGCTACAAGGCCGACATCCCGGCCCTCCGCGCCACCCACCCGCAACTCATGAACTTCGACCAGTGGCTGCGGCATACCGGCTGGGAGGAGATGGGGTTGAAGAAGGCGGCGTAGGCGGAGTAAGCGCGCGAGCCTGGAGCAGCAGGGTGTCCATCGCCCTGCTGCTCCGCTATTCCAGGACCTCACCGGAGAGGGTCGCTCCACCGCGCACCGAACACAGGCCCTACCACCATCACCACGAGGTAAGGGCCGTGCGACAGACCTACACCATTCCGAAGACCGATCGCCGCGCGACTGAGATCCGGACCTACGAGACCCCGGTGACGCTCGCCCCCCATTCCACCCGCGCGCAGTGGCAAGCGCGCGCCGCGGAGGTGCGCGAGACCATCCTCGCCAGCGCGGGGCTGCTCCCGTTTCCAAAGAAGACGCCGCTGCGCGCGAAGGTCTTCGGGCGCGTCGCACGTGACGGCTACGTGATTGACCGCGTGCATTTCGAGAGCTATCCGGGGTTCTTGGTGACCGGCAACCTCTATCGGCCGACCGACGTGAGAGGACCGATGCCGGCCGTGCTGAACGCGCACGGGCACTGGCGGTACGGACGGCTGGAGGCCACCGAGGATAGCGACATCCCGCGGCGCTGCGAGGACCTGGCGCGGATGGGCTACGTCGCCTTCTCCTACGACATGGTCGGCTACAATGACAGCCGGCAGCTTCCGCACGGGCGGATCGGCGGGCCGCGGGAGGAGCTGTGGGGCGTCGGGCTCCTGGGACTGCAACTCTGGAACAGCATTCGCGCGCTGGATTTCGTCTCGAAGCTGCCCGAGGTGGACGCGGCGCGCCTCGCTTGCACGGGAGCATCCGGCGGCGGCACGCAGACCTTCCTGCTCGCGGCCGTGGACCCGCGAGTCGCGGTCTCCGTCCCCGTGTGCATGGTGTCCGCGCACTTCCACGGCGGATGCGTCTGCGAGAACGCGCCGCACCTTCGCCTCGCCCTGAACAACGTGGAGATCGCAGCCGTGATCGCGCCACGGCCGCAGTTGCTCGTCTCCGCCACGGGGGATTGGACCAAGGACAACCCGGAGGTGGAGTATCCGTTTTTGCGTGATATTTACACGCTTTTCGGGGCAGAGGAGCGCGTCGCGAACAGCCATCACGAGGCGGGACATAACTACAATCGCGACAGCCGCGAGGCTGTGTACGCCTTCCTCGCGAAGTGGCTGGGCGGGCCGGAGCAGCGGCGGCGCTGGGAGCAGGGCCGGCGCGCTCCCTCTAACGTCGCCGCGCCCAGAGACCTGCTGGTGTTCTACGGCGTGAAGCCGCCGCAGGTGAAGATGGACGCGGAAACGCTGTCCCGCCAACTCCTCCGCGACGCGAAACAGCAGATCGCCGCTCACCTTCCGAAGACCAAGGCCGAGCTGACGCGCTACCGCAAGCTCTTCGGTCCCGTCTTCCGCGCCGCGGTCGCGGCGGAGCTTCCGGCCGCTGGTGACGTGGTTGTATCGGAGGGCAGGCCGGTCAGACGCGGTGAGATGGTGACGCAACAACTTGTCCTCGGGCGAAAGGGGAAAGGCGACCGCGTTCCCGCGGTGATGTTGACGCCGGCCGCGCCGCGCGGCCCGGCCGTGCTAGTGGTGAGCGGAAGGGGAAAGGAGGCCGTCGCGACCGGCCCTCTCGCCGCGCGATTGCTGACCGCCGGCTGCCGCGTCCTGAGCATTGACTGCTATACCGCTAAACTATCTAGCCCTGCTGTAGTAGAACGCGCCCGTGATCCAAGGTATATCACTTACAACCGAACGGAGGGGATCAACCGGGTGCAGGACCTCCTTACCGCCGTCGCCTATCTACAGTCCCGCCCTGAGGTCTCCTCGGTCTCACTCGTAGGCCAGGATGTGGCCGGTGCGTGGTGCCTCCTGGCGCGAGGGCTAACGAGCGTAGTTGACATGTGTGTTGCAGACCTGGGGCGACTCGATCTAGCTGACGATGAGGGGTTCGTGCGGAACCTCGACCTCCCGCTGCTGCGCCGCGCGGGCGATCTGCGCACCGCGCTCGCGCTGGCGGCCCCCCAGCGACTCGTCGTACACAACACCGGAGATACCTTCCCCGCGGCGTGGGCAGTCCGCCTGTGGCGGACGCTCAATGCTGGGGACGCCTTTTTTGCTCAGCCCACCCCCTTGAGTGATCGTGCTCTCGTAGAGTTGTGCACGGGCTGAGCGGAGCGGAGAGTCGCACTACTCGACCTCAGTCCCAGGGCCGGCCGCCCTGGGACTGCTGTTTCAGCAGCCGCGCCGCACCCTCCCCAAGCCGGGCCACGATGTGCTCCACCGTCTTGCGACCGAGTTCCTCGCTCGCCTCCAACGCCTCTGGCGGACACCACAGGAACTGCCCCGTGTCCGGGTCGGGACAGCGCTCCATCTTCACCAATTCCGGGTACATCGCCCACAGCAGCGAGGTCTCCCACTTGCCCGCGTGGTCGCGGCCCACCTCCACTGCGCCCGAGAGTTCGTACTCGGCCAGCGCCCACACTTGCACGGAACTGTCCACCAGGTACTGCGCGGCCGCGTGCTTCACGGCCTGGAGGTGGTTGTCGGGGTAGTGCCCGGTGAGGGCCACGATCACCTTGAACCCGGCGTACTCCACCTCGCGAAACATGGAGAGCAGCAGGTTCATCAGCAGGCCCTCGTGGATGTACACGCTGCCGGGAGGCTGCTTTCGCGTGGGGCTGTCTCCCTCCAGACCCTGCCGGTACTCCTCCGCCCACCACCCGTGCGTGCCCCAATGCAACGGCGGCAGCACCACACCTCCGTGCCGCTGCGCCGCGCGGAGGCAGAGGCCATAGGCCTTCAGCCCGTCCAGCCCGAGCGGCAGGTGCGACCCGTGACGTTCCAGTGTGCCGAGCGGCAGGTAACAGACCGGACACTCCGCCACCGCCGCCGCGAATTCCTTGGGGTGGAGATACTCCCAGCGCACTTCGCGATTCGATTCCATACCACACTCCTTACGAGTCCGCGATCACTTCCGCCCACGCCCCCGCTTTCCTGCGCGCAGAGGGGGAAGTGAGGGCGCCCCGAAGAGGAACTTACTCCTAGTCAGCGGGCCCAATCTCCAGGAGGAGGAAACAAGGTGAGGATTGCGCGGTCATGGGTGTGGCTTCTGCTGGCTGGCGCCGTTGGCGCGGCCTTGTTTGCTGGTTGCGCCGGGAGCCATCCTTCGCCAGGCGCCAAGAGGGGCGCGGGTTTGGGGGCGCTCCCCATCGGCAGCGCCTTGACAAACCTGCGCCCGGGTGACCGCATTCCTGCGCAGGGCCGCACCATCACCCAGTTCTCAGGTCAAGGCAAGACTTTCCCGGTTGACGCCCCGATTGCCCTCTACCCGAGCGCGGTCGTGCAGGGCGTCGCCTGGATCCCCACCCCACCGCGATCCAAGATAGACATTCTGCTGGGGACGTACGACTCTGAAGAGAAGGTGCTGCAATACTACGCGAACGCGTGGGCAAAGCTCACGTTCGTTCGACCTGGGCCACGCCCGTCTATCCTCTACGGAAAAGCCGCGCAGGGCATCGCTGAGCAATCACTGATCGTCAAGACCGGCCAGGATGACATGCCCTTCGTGAGCGTTCAGCGCGGACCCGCGATCCAGCCCGCGGACGAGGCCCAGTTCATCCAGCAGCAACTCGGGAAAGCGCCGCTGTCTCTCCAGCCCGGAGGCCCAACGATGACGGAGATCTGGTTGATGGTACCGGTCGGCTGAAGGGCTACCTCTCCACATCCGCCTCGAAGTAATCCACCACCTTCGCGTCCACCGGCGGGACCTCCATCGGCGCGCTGCCGTTGCGGAGCGAGAGCGTGGCCATATACCCGGCAGCCACGGCATACCGCGCGGCGATGGGCGACGTGGCGATCTTGCCACCCTCGCGGAGATAGCGCACGAACTCCGCCACGATCTTCTCGTCCGCGCCGCCGTGGGAGCCGTGCTCGGCCGGGGTGCGGAAGACGACATCCCCGTCCGGGTCGTAGGCATGGCGGGTGTTCCACACCACCACCTTGCTATTGCTGTGCCCGTCGCCCAGGTTCTCGATCCGCCCCTCCGTGCCGATGATGGTGTAGTTGCGCCACGCGTCCGGGGTGTAGTGGCACTGCTGGTAGGAGCACAGCACGCCGTTATCCAGCTCCATCAGCATCATGCTAAGGTCCTCCACATCCAGCACCGGGTTCAGGCCCTTCTGCGACAGCGGGGGCCAGTTCTCCGGTCGGAAAGTGGCATCGCCGCGCGCGGAGGGATCGTGGCGATCCGTGATCCGGTCATACAGGGTGAGAGCGCCCATGGCGGTGACCCGCCGTGTGAACCCCTTGCACAGCCAGTGCAGCAGGTCAATATCATGCGCGCCCTTCTGCAAGAGGAGGCCCGTGCTCTTGGTGCGATCCGCATGCCAATCCTTAAAGTACGCGTCGCCGCCGTAGGAGACGAAGTGGCGGCACCAGCCGGCCTTCACCTCGCCAATGGCGCCGTGGTCAATCAGCTTCCGCATGGTCTGGAGGGTACGGTAGTGGCGCATGTTGTGGCCGAGATAGAGCTTGCGCTTTCCCGCGAACGCGGCCTGGAGAATCCGGTCGCATCCCGCGATGGTGATGGCCATCGGCTTCTCGAGGTAGACGTCCTTACCCGCCTCCAGCGCGGCCACCGCGTGCTCTTCATGCAGGAAATCGGGGGAGGTGACGAACACCGCGTTCACGTCGGCCCGTCTGAGCAATTCACGGTAATCGGTGGTCACGAACACGTCGGCCCCATACCGCTCCTGAAACTGCTCCAAGGCCTTCGTGTCCAAGTCCGCGCCTGCCACCAGCCGCACTCCCTCCTCCGGCCGGTGTGCCGTTGCGGCCAATCCGCCGCGTCCGCCCGCCCCAATCACCCCGATGCGAAGCTCAGGCTTGCCCATCGCAACTGCTCCTCCTAGAGAACCGAGAGCGCGTCGGCGCTCTCGATAGGTGCTTTTTCCGGTCTGGGAGCACGATACCTCTTGCAGCTTGCTTGCTGGTCACCGCGCGCCCATGATCTCCGCCTGCCAGGACGAGTCCTCCCGCAGCCGCCGGTACCCTCGGTACGCGTAGCACTCCGGCACCGCGGCGCGGGTTGGATCGGACTGCAGCGCGCCGGTGACGTACCCGGCCGCGTCTGCGAGATAGTACAACTGCACGAAGTCCGGGAGCAGCTCCCACTCCCTTTCCGAGAGCGGCCGGCGCGCGTGATAGGCTGCCACCTGGAGCGCCGCCCACTCCGTATTCAGGGTGAAGCCCTCCGGCCGGGTGGCCCAGTAGCGGATCGTCCCGGCCACGTCGGTGAGCAGATAGCTGCTGTGGGCCTCGTCGAAGTCGAGGAGTGCCACTACCTTCCCCTCACCATCCATAAGCACATTCCCCGGGTTCGGATCATGGTGCACAACGCCCCACGGGATCTCGGGACCCGCGGCGAGGCGCGCGCTGAACTCCTCGCGAAAGGCGCGGGCCTCCGCCGCCATCTCGGCCAGCCCCGGACTATCGAGGCGCGCGCCCATCTCCTCCAGATCGGCGAGACGCTGAAAGTCGGTGCGCGTGCGCGGGTGGGGGATCTCCAACCCCTCTGTCACGAGATGGAGGTCGGCGATGACCGCGGCGACCTGGACAGCATGATCCACCGACCGCGGATCCGCCTCCTCGCCCGGAAGGTAGCGGAACAGGGCCGCGGTCACGCCCAGGAACGAAGCGGAGAGACTGCCGTCCAATCGTGTCAGCACCGGCGGCGTCGGGAAACCGCGC